>NZ_JAMYQV010000006.1:0-260520 GCF_040321065.1 Mesorhizobium sp. M0563 | reverse complement strand
GTCCAGAAGTTCCTTCTCAATAGCCATGCGATGATTCTCTCCTTTCCATCATCATGGCCTCGCGCACAGAATTCCCGACAGTCCCGGCTTGCGAGAAACGGCTACGCGCGCTGAACGCTCCGGTCGTGGCTATCACGGGTAATGCTGTTGCCACCATCAAGACGATCGTCAGCCTTGTGAATCCTCATAGCCTGAACTTCGCATACCTGGATCCTTACAACCTGGAGACTCTCAATTTCGAGATGATTAGGACGCTGTCAGACCTCCGATACGTCGACATACTCGTACATGTCAGTCAGATGGACCTGCAGCGAAACCTCGACAAATACTCGTCGGGCGACTCGGCGGTTTTCGATGCCTTCATTCCTGGCTGGCGTAGCGCCATCAAAGCGGGAAACGCCAAGGCAACACGCCAGGCAATTTTGCGCTATTGGTCCGAGCTTGTTGGGCGACTTGGCGTGTGGCCCTCCCCGGAACCCAAGCTAATAACCGGGCCTGGCAACCAGCCGCTTTATTGGCTCCTGCTAGTCGCCAAGCATGAACTCGCTCTGGCGTTTTGGAAGGTCGCGGCTAACAAGCAGAGACAAGGCAACCTTTTCTAGGCGGTAGCTGCCGGCATTTCATCGTAGATACGACCATTGAGCGTGCGGCCGGCGGCTTTCTTGTTATTGCCTCCCCACTGCTTGAAGAAGAATGCCGTGCCCGCGCGTCGGCACATCGTTTGGATCTCGTCGACCCAGTGAGGATTCATATATCGTGCCCCTGGCCCGCTTTCACCGCCAACGATCGCCCAATGAATATCGGTGAGATTGGCACCGGCTACAGACCCGATCAACGGCTCTAGAGAAACGAACCGGATTGCTGCTGGTGCACGGCGAAGGTCATCCAGCCGACCCAGCACTCGATGATCTTCAACACTGGTCCCGAGCCAGACATTCGGCAGAACGGGAAAGTCGCCACGAGTCAGAACCTTGGCCATAACTTCCGGGCGCTTCGTCAGAATCTGATACGTATGCCGCGGCGTCTCTTCCATCACAGCCCATACCTGTCGAATGAAATCTGCCGGCACGTCGACATGAAAGAGATCAGACATCGAGTTCACGAAAACGCGGCGTGGTTTCGACCAAGTTACAGGGATCGACAGTGATTTCGGATCGGTCATTACTTTGCCGGTCCACTTCGCTCGGCCGCCCGTCTTGCGCGTCAGGCCCTGATATTTGTTCACGCCCATGGCTTCTAGCCGTGCCGCCATGCGCATCGCGTAGCAGTTCGTGCAGCCGGCGGTTAGGATCGTGCAGCCGGCCACCGGGTTCCACGTCGCGTCGGTCCATTCGATTGAGGTCTCAGCCATAGGAAGATTCTCCTTCACGTTGATGGTTAATTCAAGGTGATGAAGCTTCCGTTATCGGGTTTTGACGACTGAGTAGGGTTCGGCCACAGCTTTCCCACCCAAAGAGCAGGAGAGCCGTGGCCGAATCCTGAACACCGGAGCCGCCTTCTCCGGCAATAGGCTTCAGAGGCCGTTGTCCTTCAGGATCTGGGCAGCATTTTCCTTGGTGATCTTCTGCGTCGGCAGGATGATGGTCTTTTCCACCTTCTCGCCGTTCAGGAACTTGATCGCCTGCCGCAGCCCTTCGGCGCCCGGCGTCACATAAGTGAACGTCGCCGTCAGCTCGCCATTGGCGACGAGTTGCACGCCTTCATTGGGCAGGCCGTCGATGCCGATGAACTTGATGTCCTTCTCACGTCCGGCGTCCTTGGCGGCAAGATAGGCGCCATAGGCCATTGGATCATTGTGGCCGTAGACGAGATCGATCTTTTCGTTGTTGCGCAGCGCCGTGGCCATGATGTTGTAGGCCTGGTCCTGCTTCCAGTCGCCCGACTGCTGGTCGAGCAGGTTCTTGATACCCGGCTCCTTGTCGGTGAATTCATGGAAGCCGTCATGGCGGTCATGCGCCGGCTGGGTGCCCATGCCGCCCCAGATTTCGACGACGTTGCCGGCGGCCTTGCCCTTGCCGCCAAGCAGCTCGACGGCATATTCACCGGCAGCCCGGCCGATCAGCTTGTTGTCGCCGCCGACGAACTGCGTGTAGTCGTTGGTTTCGACGTTGCGGTCGAGCACGAAGACCGGGATCTTGGCATCGATCGCCTGCTGCACGACGCCGGTCAGGCCGGCGGACTCTTTCGGCGACACCAAGAGCGCATCGACCTCCTGACGGATCAGGTTTTCGACATCGGCGACCTGCTTCTCGGTCTTGTCCTCGCCGTCGGTTACGATCAGCTCGACTTCCGGATGCTTGGCCGCTTCGGCCAGGATGTCCTTGTTGAACTGGGCACGCCAGGGTTCGATGGTCGTAACCTGCGAGAAGCCGATTTTCCATTTCTTGTCCTGCGCGTGGGCACCGCTGGCAAGCATCGCGGTCGTGGTCAGGAGTGCCGCTGTCAGCGCGGCAAGCTTCAACAATTCACGTCGTTTCATTTCTTGTTTCCTCCAATATTCAGAGACGCGGTCTCTTGCGACGGCCGCTTTGCCGCGGCCGTTTCCTTGTGCGCTTGCCCACCGGGCAATCGCAGATAGAAGAGAAGATCGCCGGCATTGCGCTCCTGTACGAGCACGGTACCGATGATGATCATCCCCTTCAGCACCAGCTGAAGGTTCGAATTGATGTTGTGCAGCTGCAGGATGTTAGAGAGCAGCCCGAAGATCAGCACGCCGCAGAACGTCCCGGTGAGGCTGCCGCGTCCGCCCATCAGGCTGGTGCCGCCGATGACCACGGCGGCGATCGCGTCGAGTTCCAGCCCGGCGCCGGCGTCCGGCTTGCCTTGCCGGTATTGCGCGACATAGAGCACCGCCGCGATGCCGGCCAGCAGCCCCGAAACCGCGTAGGTGGCGATCTTGACGCGGCCGGCGGCGATGCCGGACAGCCGGGCCGCTTCCTCATTGCCGCCGATGGCATAGACATAGCGGCCAAACGGCGTGAAGCGCAGCACGGCGCCGTAGATCAGGATCGCGCCGAGGAAGAACAGGCCCGGCATCGGAATCACGCCGAACACCAGCGAGCGCAGCATTTCGAAATCGGCGGTGGCATTCGAGCCGGTGTAGACCGGCAGCACCGCATTGTTTTGGCCGGCTGTCAGCCGGGCGATGCCGAGCGCAGTGACCATCATCGCCAGCGTCACGATGAAGGGCTGCAGCCGTCCGGCGACGATGATGAAGCCGTTGAGCGCGCCGAACAGCAGGCCGACGCAAGGCGCCACCAGCAGCACGCCGAGCACGCCGAATTTTGAGCCTACCTGCGGCAGCAGGAACCACAGCACCAGACTGCACAGGATCACCCCGACAATGCCGGGGGTAACCAGCCCACGAACGCTATCCAACCTGATGTCGTGCGTGGCCTGCGCGCCGGCGCGGGATTTTTCGATGTTCAGCAGGATGAAACGGGTGACGAGAATGCCGAGGCAAAGGGCTGCCACAGCAACTGTCGGCACCCCCAGCACCACCGCCGGCGTCACGCCGGGGACCGTCAGCAGCATGGCACAGACTACCGTGCAGATCGCCATCAGCGAGCCGACGGAAAGGTCGATACCGCCAGTGATGATTACCGCCGTCATGCCAGTGGCAATCAGCCCCGTGGTCGACACCTGGCGCAGCACATCGAGCAGGTTGCCGTAGGACAGGAAGATGTTGTTGCCCTTGGAGCTGATCGGCGAGCCAAGCACGCCGATCAGGAAGATTGCGATCAGGCCCCAATAGAGCTTCGTCCGGGACAGGATATGCAAAATGCTCATGCAGCAGGCCTCGTCATGGTCCGTCGCGGCGCTGCAAGCCGCATGATGGCCTCCTCGCTGGCTTGCGCGCGGGACAGGATTCCCGTCTGGCGGCCATCGGCCATGACCAGGATACGGTCGGAAAGATGCAGCAGCTCCGGCAATTCCGAGCTGATGACGGCGATCGCCAGCCCGTCTCGCGCCAGCTTGAAGATGAGATCGTAGATTTCCCGCTTGGCGCCGACATCGATGCCGCGCGTCGGCTCGTCGAGCAGCAGCACCCGTGGCCTCGTCGCCAGCCATTTGCCGATGACGACCTTCTGCTGGTTGCCGCCGGACAGCGTGCCGGCCGGCTGCTCGACGGTTTCGCAGCGAATACCGAGCGCCTTGACGGCGTCCCGTGCCAGCCCTTGCTCGCCGGCCAGCGAGCGCAGGCCGAACCGCGCCAGCGCGCCGACCAGCGGCAGCGCGACATTGTCGGTGATCGAGGCCTCGAGATGCAGGCCTTGCGTCTTGCGGTCTTCTGTGACCAGGGCGATGCCGAGCCGGCGCGCATCGCGCGGCGAACGGATTTCTACTGCCTCGCCATCGAGCCTGATCTCACCGCCAGCACGTCCTCCGCTGGACCCGAAGATCGTTTCCAGGATTTCGGTACGGCCCGAGCCCAGCAGCCCGCCGATACCGAGGATTTCTCCTGCGGCAAGATCGAAGCTGACGCCGTCGAGCACGGTGCGCCAGCCATGGCGATTGGGCTTCGATAGCGACAGCTCGCTTACGGAAAGGATGGTGTTGCCACCGGGGATGCGGTGCTCCTGGGAGGAAGCAAGCAGGTTTCGCCCGACCATCGCCGAAATTATGGCGTCTTCGTCGAGCTTGTCCATCGTCTGCGTCAGGACGTGGCGTCCATCGCGAAACACGGTGACCCGGCTGGTCAGATGCATGACCTCGTCGATGCGGTGCGAAATGTAGACGATCGCCACGCCGCTATCGGCGAGCTGGCGGATGATGCGGAACAGCCGCTGGCATTCGGCTGGCGACAGCGCCGAGGTCGGCTCGTCCATGATCAGAATGCGCGCCGACATAGACAGCGCCTTGGCGATCTCGACCAACTGCTGTTCGCCGACGCGCAAGGCACCGACGCGCGCATCCGGGTCGAGCTCGATGCCGAGCCTGTGCAAGAGCGCGCCGGCAGCGCGGCTGCTCGCCTTGCGGTCGACAATCAGCCCGGCGATCAGCTTCTCGCGGCCGAGAAAGATATTGTCCGCGACGCTGAGTTCGGGAACGAGGTTCAGCTCCTGGTGGATGATGGCGATGCCGGCGCGCTCGGCTTCGCGGACGCCGGCAAAGCGCACCGGATGGCCATCGATACTGACCGTTCCGTTATAGTCCGTATAGACGCCGGATAGTATTTTCATCAGCGTCGACTTGCCGGCGCCGTTCTCGCCCATCAGCGCATGGACCTCGCCGCGCCGCAGTTCGAAGCCGACATCGACAAGCGCGGCGATGCCGCCGAAGGACTTGGAGATGTGCTCGGCGCTCAGCACGATAGCCGAGCCGTCCGCCATAACGCCTTCCGCAGGGATGGAATTGCCGTGCTGCATGACAAGGACGGCCTCCCTCCGTCGTCACCGAACGCCTCAAACGCTAATCTAAACGTTTCGATCATGTCAAGCCAATATCTGGTGTCGAAGATTGTTCCATTTCAATTCTTGCGCAAAACCATAAGATTCCGTACGTATTGCTGCCGCGGAGTGGTGAAACGTTTCGAAAATGACAGCGTCAGGACGAAAAAAGCAGCGCAAATCCACTGCACCGACCATGCTTCACGTGGCCGAAGCGGCGCGTGTTTCCGTGGCCACCGTATCGGCGTTGATCAACGGCACCGCGACCGTCAGCCCCGAGCTCAGCCAGCGCATCGAACAGGCGATCCGCGACATCGGTTACAAGCGCAACGCCATCGCCCGCAGCCTCAAGATGGGCACCACACGCACCATCGGGCTCACCGTCCCACACATCACCAACCCGTTCTTTACCGACGTGGTTTCGGTGATCCAGCAGGCTTTCGACAGGGCCGGCTACGCCGTCATGCTGTGCTGCACCGACGAGCACCTGAACACGCAGGACGACCAGATCAGGCTGCTGCTCGACCGGATGGTCGACGGGCTGATCGTCGCGCGTGTCGGCGACGGCGCGATCCTCAAACGGATTGTCGACGACGCCAATGTGCCGGTCGTGCTACTCGACCGTGTTTGCCAGGGTGTCGACACCGATGCCGTCGTTCTCGACAATCAGCGCGCGGTGTTCGACGCCATCACTTATCTGATCGATCTCGGCCATCGGCGCATCGGCTACATCTCCGGCTCGTTCGATATCTCGCCGATGCATGACCGCATGGCGGGATACCGGGAAGCCCTCCAGACCGCGGGCCTGCCGGCCGAGCCCGAGCTCGTCCGCTTCGGCAATTTCCACGAAGTCGATGGCTACAACGCCACCATGCAGCTGCTTTCGCTGCACGACCGGCCGAGCGCCATCTTTTCGGCCAACAACCCGATGGTGATCGGCACGATGAAGGCCATCCGCGATATCGGCCTGTCCTGTCCGGAGGATATTTCGGTCGCCTGCTTCGACGATTTTCCGTGGTCGGATGTGTTCCGGCCGCAATTGACCACGGTCGCACAGCCGGTGCAGGCGATTGGCGAACAGGCGGCCAATCTGCTGCTCGACCGGCTCGCCGGCAACAGGGATGCGCCGCCGCGCAAGCTGACGCTCAAGGGACGCCTGATGATCCGCAATTCATGCCGGCCACTTGGCGCGATCGCACAAAGCGTCAGCGCGTAGCGCTTGGGCTCTGTTCAGAAACGTTGTAATGCCGGACGGACAGCGCTCCCTCTGTCCTGCCGACCCCGGCCCTTCGCAGCCGCTACGGGCGTTCGTCGTTCGAAAACCGAGCAATTGAAGGACGCGGCGCCGATCGAGCCAAGTGGGCAACAATCAGCCCGCCGACAAGCAGGAAAATCTTGGCAATCGAAGCATGTCGGATTAGGAATATGACGAGATGCGGCTGATCGCCTACACGGGCGCCGGCTTGAGTCATGTGCGTGAAATCGATCCTAATCGGGCTGGTACTTGCTGGGATGGTCGCATTCTTCGGCTGCACCACCGGCGGCGCATTAAAGACTTTCCCCTCGGCCTATGGCGGCCTCACCGACGCCGGTTTTCGCGTTCCGCCGGTTCCGATCTACAAGGTTGACCAAAAGTTCCATCGGCAGACAGTGCCTTATGCGACTGAAGAGGCGCCTGGCACCATCATTGTCGATACAGGAGCGAAGTTCCTCTACTACGTGTTGGGAGACGGTCAGGCGCTGCGCTACGGAATCGGCGTTGGCAAGGCGGGCTTCGAGTGGCATGGCACTGCTCACGTTGCGAGGAAGCGCGAATGGCCGGATTGGAGCGCGCCGTCTGCGATGATTGTGCGCGAGCAGAAGCGGGGCCGCATCATACCGGCTCATATGGAGGGCGGACTCATGAACCCGCTCGGGGCGCGGGCGCTCTATCTTTTCAACGAGAAAGGTGACACTGGATATCGCCTGCACGGTAGCCCTGAATGGTGGTCCATCGGCAAAGCTGTGTCGGCGGGCTGCATTCGCCTCATGAACCAGGACATCATCGATCTCTACAACCGCTCCACAATCGGCACCAAGGTGATCGTCATTTAGTAGACGCCGCGTTTCCGTCTAACAGACGAGCATGACGGATCGAAAACTCTCCGCGTAAAGCGCGCGAACTGTTCGCGATGTCTTCGCACACCTGTTCGCGATGTTCCCTGCCTAAGGCCGGCCTTGCCCGCAACAGTGCCAAGTGGCGAACCACCTCTCAGGCAGCTTCCGACAGCGATTTGTGGGCGTCGGTCAGTATCTCGAACGAGCGCACCCGCGCCGCATGGTCGAAAATCTGCGCTGTGACCATCAGTTCGTCGGCGCCGGTGCGGCGCACGAATGCCTCGATGCCTTGCCTGACCGTTTCGGGGGAGCCGACGACGGCGCAGGAAAGCGCCTGGCCGAGCATGGTCTTGGCCATTGGATCGAGGTCGCGCTCATATCCTTCGACCGGCGGCGGCAATCGGCCGGGCCGGCCGGTGCGCAGATTGACGAAGGCCTGCTGCAGCGAGGTGAACAACAGCCGCGCCTCGGCATCGGAAGGAGCAGCGAAGACATTGAGGCCGAGCATCACATAGGGCTTGTCGAGCTGCTCCGAAGGCTGGAAGCGCGAGCGGTAGATCTCCAGCGCATGGTCGAGCTCGGCCGGCGCAAAATGCGAAGCGAAGGCGTAGGGCAGGCCGAGCGTGGCGGCAAGCTGCGCGCCGTAGAGGCTGGAGCCGAGAATCCAGATCGGCACCTTTTCGCCTTCGCCGGGCACCGCGCGGATGCGTTGGCCGTCTTCGGCTGGCTGGAAGTAACCGATCAGCTCGACGACGTCCTCCGGGAAATTGTCGGCGCCAGCGTCGAGGTTGCGGCGCAGCGCCCGTGCCGTGGGCATGTCGGTGCCGGGCGCCCGGCCGAGGCCGAGATCGATGCGGCCGGGATGCAGAGCGTTGAGCGTGCCGAATTGCTCGGCGATGACAAGTGGCGAATGATTGGGCAGCATGACGCCGCCGGCGCCGACGCGTATCGTACGGGTACCTCCGGCCACATGGGCAATGACCACCGAGGTGGCGGCGCTGGCGATGCCTGGCATGTTGTGATGCTCAGCCAGCCAGTAGCGCTTATATCCCAGCCGCTCGGCATGACGGGCGAGATCGAGCGAATTGGCGAGCGACTGCGAAGCATTGCTGCCTTCGACGATCGGCGACAGGTCGAGAACGGAAAGAGCGGTCATCGGCGGGGATTCCTGTGGACCGGACGGATGTAGGAAGCCGTTGCCGGGGCGGCAAATTCAAAATGTTGATCGAGCGCTGTGCGCCTGACGGATGTGCAACCGATGCAAGGTCGTTGATATGCACACCAATCAGTGACGCTTTTGGGCTCTTAAGCCGCTACCTTTTTGGCTCGGAAATCTCTTCATCCTCGATTACCGCCGTGTGCTGCGCCGCGAGGAAATTGCCGACATGGCTGAGACCGTCGAAATGATCGCAGAATACCTTGATGACGACCAGCAGCGGCACCGCCATCAGCGCGCCGACGAAACCCCATAGCCACGACCAGAAGGCGATGGCGATCAGGATCGCCACGGCGTTGATCTCGAGACGGCGGCCGACCACCGTCGGCGTCACGAACTGGCCTTCGACGACGTCGCATAAGAGGACGAAGGCCGGCGCCAGCAGCGCATAGGAAATCGTGTCGAAGCTGATCAGCGCGATGATCGTGACCAGCGTGATGGTGGTCAGCGCCCCGATATAGGGCAGGAAATTGAGCAAGGCCGCTGCCGCGCCCCAGACCTGCGCGTTGGGCACGCCGAGTGCCCACAGGCCGAGCCCGATGACCACGCCGAGACATGTATTGATGACCGTGACAGTAAGCAGATAGTGCGAGATTTCACGCTCGACGTCATAGACTACGCGCAGCGCCCGCTTCTTTTCGCTTAGACTGGGGAAGGA
The DNA here is from genome assembly GCF_040321065.1 of Mesorhizobium sp. M0563. Classification (NCBI taxonomy): domain Bacteria; kingdom Pseudomonadati; phylum Pseudomonadota; class Alphaproteobacteria; order Hyphomicrobiales; family Phyllobacteriaceae; genus Mesorhizobium; species Mesorhizobium sp. M0563. The sequence continues at coordinate 251,159 of NZ_JAMYQV010000006.1, read as the reverse complement.
CTGGACGATCTTTTCATAGAACATCGTGCCCGAGGCGAGCAGGAACAGCGACAGGACGAAGACGATGGTGACGCTGGCGCCGGCCGACAGCACATTGCCGGCGGCCTGCGAGAGAATACCCGATGGCGCCATCGCCACCCTCTGAACGCCCGGCTCCTGGGACGTCTGTGTCAGGCCCTCGATCTGGCGCGAAATCTCCACGATCCGTTCGAACGGACGGCGCAGTTGTGCCAGACGTTCGGTAAGCTGCTGGCCGATCGTCGAGGTGTTGTTGATGAGGTCGATGACCGGGCCGCTGAGCAGATATCCCGCGACGGCGACGAGGCAAAACGAAAGCAGCACCAGCAGTGTCGCCGAAATGACATCGGGCATGCCATGCTTGCGCAGGAAGCGAACGATCGGCGTCAGCGTCAGCGCCAGCAGAAAAGCCAGAATGACCGGCATGAAGAAGGCGCGGGCGAAGTAAAGCGCGTAGATCGCCATGAGGATGAAGATGCCGACGAGCAGCGAACGCATCAGATGCGCATCCGCCCGCGCCTCGACGCGCGAATCCGGGCTTTCGGCAGCGCTTGCGCCCGAAGCGGCGGGTTCGGCCTTCATTCTGACCCTCGGCGGCACACCGCGATTGGTGTAGACCGTTGGCGAAAACGCCTCTGCGGCTTCAAGGTTCCGTTAGCCGGCGTCACCGGCAAGGCCGCCTCGCGGCTTTGCTGGTGAATCAGGCAACCGGCGCTGCCGCGGCGACGGCCTTCGCAGTTTCCCGGCGCACGATCGGCGCCACCTTGGTGCCGTAGAGTTCGATAGCCTTCATGACCTTGGCGTGCGGCATGGTGCCGATCGCCATTTGCAGCAGGAAGCGGTCGTTGCCGAATATCCTGTGCTGGGCAATGATCTTGTGCGCCACCTGTTCTGGATTGCCGACGAACAGGGCGCCGTTCGGGCCGCGCGATTGGTCGAAATGAGCCCGCGACGTCGGCCCCCAGCCGCGCTCGCGGCCGATGCGGTTCATCACTTCGGCCTGCGGCCTGTAGAAATCGTCGGCTGCCTGGTCGGCGGTGTCGGCGATGAAGCCGTGCACGTTGAGGCTGGTGGCAAGGCTCGCCGGATCGCTGCCGGCCCGCCTGGCTGCATCCCTGTAGATGTCGAACAGTGGTGCAAACCGCGCCGGTTCGCCGCCGATGATCGCCAGAGCCAGCGGCAACCCGAGTACGCCAGCCCGCGCCGCCGATTGCGGCGTACCACCGATCGCGATCCACATCGGCAATTTGTCCTGAAAGGGCCGGGGATAGACGCCGCGATCGTTGATCGGCGCGCGCAGACTGCCCGACCAGGTCACCTTGACATGATCACGGATGGCGAGCAGCAGGTCGAGCTTCTCGGCAAAGAGCTCGTCATAGTCTTCGAGATTATAGCCGAACAGCGGAAAGGATTCGATGAACGAGCCGCGCCCGGCCATGATCTCGGCCCGGCCGCCGGACAGAAGATCGAGGGTGGCAAACTGCTGAAAGACGCGCACCGGATCGTCGGAGGACAAAACGGTGACCGCGCTGGTCAGCCTTATGCGCTTGGTTCGTTCGGCAGCCGCCGCCAGCGCCACCACCGGAGCGGAGGCAGCATAGTCGGGACGGTGGTGCTCGCCGAGACCAAAGACGTCCAGCCCGACCTGATCGGCGAGCTCGATCTCCTCGATCAGGTTGCGCAGCCGCTCATGCGCACCGATCGCACCGGGACCCGGTTCCGGGCTGACGTCAGCGAAGGTGTAGAGACCGAGTTCCATAGTGGTGTCATCCTAGCGTTTTGTCTTGGCGCTACAGGTAGCGATCAGTCCGCTGCGCCGCCAGAGGCCTGGATGGTGAACAGTGCGGGTGGCTTTCAGCCGAATTCGATCGAAATGGCGTCTCCCGGTTGCAACAGATCAGAATTTCATGGCTGGCATACCGTTTTGGCGCTTGAACTCTCGGTTTTCACGCGTATGTAAGCCTCGCAAATTGACTCCAGGGAAGTGGACTTGGCTATCTACAGGGAAAAAGACGTTTTCGAGCGGCGCAATGCCGCAAACGAGGCAAAGAAGGCGCTTCTGGAGCGCTTCAAGGCAAAGCCGGCGGCAGATGATCCAGCGGTGCTGGCACGACAGGCCGAGCGCAAGGCAGTCCTCGAGGCCCGCGCGATGCGCGAGGCCGAAAAGGCCAGGCTGAAGCAGGAAAAGCTGGCGCGCGAAGCGGCCGAAAAGGCCGAGCGCGAGGCAGCTGCCGAAGCGGCACGCATTGCCGCCGAAGAGGCAGCACAGGCCGAAGCGAAGATCCGGGAAGCTGAAGAGAACGAGCGCATCGCCCGTTTTCTTGCCGACGAGGCCGAACGCAAGGCCAAGCGTGACGCACGCTATGCCGCGCGCAAGCAGCGCACCGGCAGGACGCCGCCCGGCTTCTCCGCCCGATAGCGCCTTCCGGCGCTGATCGGCCGAATTCAAGAATCAGGGCCGCCTTGCAGCGGCCCTGAAGGCGTTTGGTCTGTCGGGCCGACTTAAGCCGCGAGCTTCAGTCCCATAATGCCGCAAACGATGAGCGCGATGCAGGCCAGCCTGATCGCGGTCGCCGGCTCCCCGAGCAGCCATATCCCCAACAGCGCCGTGCCGACGGTGCCGATGCCGGTCCATACCGCATAGGCTGTGCCGACCGGCAGTGCCTTCAGCGCCAGGCCGAGCAAGGTCAGGCTGACAATCATCGAGGCTACCGTCAGGACGGTTGGCAGCGGCTTCGAGAATCCGTCGGTGTATTTTAGGCCGATCGCCCAGCCGATCTCGAACAGGCCGGCGAAGAACAGGAAAATCCACGACATCGGAACGCTCCGTTTCGATGGCTCCCGGCCGATCTCTTGAAAGCGCAAAAACTATCTTCGCCGCATCCATATGGGATGCTCGTGCGCTTAATGAACAACAATACCGGCCGCATTTGCGGCCGGTCGAAATAAGCCAAAACGGTAGCTGCGGCCCTACTTGTCCTTCAGCTTCATCGCCTTCACCGGCGGTGCCTTCAGGCCCGGCGCCGGAGCGGGTTTCTTCGCGTCCTTCTTCGGCTTGCGGGCTTCCTTGCCTGCCTTCATCGCACCTTTAGCCATGATTCGTTCCTCCGGTTGATGTCTGGCGAAGTGAAACAAGAGAAAACGCTAGACTGCAAGAGGCCGCTGCCGTGCAGTCGCCTTGGCCGATGGCTGTCAACCGGTTTCTAATTCCCTCGTAAACCGCAGCGGTCCGTGCGATGGTCCTCTTCGCACTGCAGCATCAGCCCTTGCGTTTCGCCGGCTGATGATCGCGCAGTCCGGTCAGGACGACAATGCGGATCCACATCGGTTGCCAGATGAGCTTCGACTTCCCGCAGGAAACACCGCTGATCGCGATGCTCAACGTCCATTATTCGCGCGCATCCGATCTCGAGCGGCCGGACTTCCTGACGTCGAACCCGCCGGTGCCGATCGAAAGCTATCGCGACAGTTTCGGCAATTGGTGCAACCGTCTCGTTGCGCCGGCCGGGCGCTTTGCGTTCGGCACGGACGCGGTCATCCGCGACCCCGGCTCCTTCGAGACGCGCGAGCTGACGGCATGGCAGCATGAGGTGCGCGATCTGCCGTCGGAGACGCTGCTGTTCCTGCTGCCCAGCCGCTATTGCGAGAGCGACGTGCTGGCGAACGAAGCCTGGCGGCTGTTCGGCAATACGCCGCTCGGCATCCCGCGCGTCCAGGCGGTCTGCGACTTCGTCCATAATCATATCGTCTTCAACTATTTCAATGCACGGCCGACACGCACCGCAGCCGAAGCCTATCGCGAGCAGAGTGGTGTGTGCCGCGACTTTGCCCACCTCGCAGTCGCCTTCTGCCGCGCCCTGAACATCCCGACCCGCTACTGCACCGGTTATATCAGCGATATCGGCCTGCCAAAGCCGTGGTCGGACATGGATTTCGCCGCCTGGATGGAGGTTTATCTCGGCGGCCGCTGGCACGCGTTCGACCCGCGCAACAACGCGCCGCGCATCGGCCGCATCCTGATTGCCTCCGGACGCGATGCCGCCGATGTCCCACTCACCCACATTTTTGGACCGGGCGCGCTGGCTGGCTTCAAGGTCTGGACGGAGGAGGTCATCGAATAGCCTCTCGCGCTGCCCTTTTGAACAACTCGACACTTCGGGCGTTGTTCGAGCTGTGGAGCGTGGGCGTGCTCCGCTAATCTCGGTGCATCAACCAAGGCAGCACACCATGGCGGCGCATGGCGGGTCGAAAAAAGTGATCTATGCGGCGCTCGCCGGCAATCTTGCGATCGCCCTGACCAAATTCGCCGCTGCCTTGTTCACGGGCAGCTCGGCAATGCTCTCGGAAGGCGTCCACTCGCTCGTCGATACCGGCAATGGCAGCCTGCTGCTTTACGGCATGCACCGCGCCGCCCGGCCGGCCGATCGGACGCATCCGCTAGGCCATGGTCGCGAGCTGTATTTCTGGAGCTTCATCGTCGCGCTCCTCGTCTTTGCACTGGGCGCCGGCATATCGTTCTACGAAGGCGTGACGCACATCATGGCGCCGGAGCCGATTGCCAACGCAAAGGTGAACTACGCTGTACTTGGCCTTTCCTTCCTGTTCGAAGGCACCTCCTGGCTGGTGGCGCTGAACGAGTTCCGCCACCAAAAAGGCAGCCACGGCTGGCTCGAGGCGGTGCAGCTCAGCAAGGACCCGAGTGTCTACACCGTACTCTTCGAGGACAGCGCGGCACTTCTCGGCCTCGTTGTCGCCTTCGCCGGCATATTGGCGGCGGAACTGCTGGACATGCCGAAGCTCGACGGCGCCGCGTCGATCGGCATCGCGCTGATCCTGGGCGCGACCGCGATCTTCCTGGCCCGCGAAAGCAAGAGCCTGCTGCTCGGCGAGCCGGCCTCGCCCGAGGTGCAAATGAAAGTGCTGGCCATTGTCCAGCAGGACCCGGCGGTGCGGCGGGCAAATGGCGTACTGACGCTCCATATGGGGCCTCAGGAGATCGTCGCCGCTCTGAGCATCGAGTTCGAGGACCACTTGTCGGCGCCCGAGATAGAGACCTGCGTCGAACGCCTCGAGACACGGCTGAAGGCGGAGATGCCGGAGGTCACGCGCCTGTTCGTCAAGCCGCAGACCACCGGCACCTGGGAACGGCGGAGCAAGGCCTTGGCGGCGTCCGGAGGGGAGCCGGCCTGAGGAAAATGGCTGCGCCATCGGGCAGTCCCGGTTATGATTGCGCGCAAAAGCTCCAGGAGGAACGAAGATGAAAATCGACGGCGGGTGTCATTGCGGCGCCATTACTTACGAGGCCGAGGTCGATCCGGAAAAGACCACCATTTGTCACTGCATCGATTGTCAGAAGCTAACCGGAACGGCCTTTCGCGTCACCGTGCCGGCGTCCGAGGACAATTACACGATCACCAAGGGCGCGCCGAAAATCTACATCAAGACCGGTTCGAGTGGTGCCAAGCGCGCTCAGGCATTTTGCGGTGAGTGCGGCTCGCATCTCTACGCCACGTCGGCGGGCGCGGGACCGAAGGTTTACGGCATCAGGGTCGGCACGGCATGGCAGCGCGATCAACTGGTGCCGAGAAAGCAGATCTGGCATCGCTCGGCGCTGCATTGGCTGCCGGAATTCGAAGGCACAACCATCATCGAGGAGCAGTAGCGCCAGACCGGGCGAAGCCTCGGCTCCGGTTCCGGCGTAGCTCTCAATCGTCGCCTTCGACGACCCTTAGCCTCAGCTGCCCGGTTTTCGAATCGGCAACACGCGCGCTGCTTTCCGCTTTTGCTCCGCTGCCATTCGACCCAGCGGTGTCCTCCGCCGGCTGCACGCCAAACTCCAGCGCCTCGATCTTTTGTCCGCGCCTGGTCACCTTCGATGTCGAGACGAGGATGTCCTCGATATCCTTGGCCGATTGACCGAAATGCGTCTGCAATTTGCGCACCCGCTCGTCGAGCCGAGAGACGTCTTCCATCAGCCGGATGACCTCGCCCTGGATCAGGTGCGCCTGCTCGCGCATACGGGCATCCTTGAGGATCGCCTGGATGACCTGGATCGACAGCATCAAAAGCGATGGCGAGACGATGACGATCCGCGATCGATGCGCCTTTTGGACAACGGCCTCGAAATTCTCGTGGATTTCGGCGAACACCGATTCCGAGGGCACGAACATGAAGGCAGTGTCCTGCGTCTCGCCCTGGATCAGGTATTTTTCGGAAATATCCCGGACATGCACCTCGATGTCGCGGCGGAAAGCCTGAGCGGCGGACTTCTGCAGGTCGGCGCCTTCGGCGGCACGGATGGCATTCCAGGCCTCGAGTGGAAACTTTGCATCGATGGCAAGCGACGGTGCGCCGTTCGGCATCTTCACCAGGCAGTCGGGCCGGCTGCCATTCGACAAGGTCGCCTGGAATTCATAGGCGCCGTGGGGCAATCCGTCGGCGACGATGGCTTCCATACGCGACTGGCCGAAGGCGCCGCGCGTCTGCTTGTTGGAAAGGATCGCCTGCAATTGCACGACCTGGCCGGCCAGCGACTGGATGTTGCCTTGCGCGATATCGATGACCGCCAGCCGCTCCTGCAGCTTGGCGAGGCTCTCATGCGTCGATCTCGTCTGCTCGGTCATGGTCTGGCCGAGGCGGCCGGTCATGGCGTCGAGGCGCTGGCCGATCGACTGGGTCAGTTCGGCCTGACGCGCCCCGAACACTTCGGCGATAGCGCCCATACGGCCCTGCATTTCCGCCTGGCTTGCCAAGATGCCGGCCATCCGCACCTCGGCGTCGCGGGCGTGGTCGGCGGCTTCGGCGGTCGCCATTGCACGCGCCTTGGCCGATCGCCAGAGCGCAATGACGAGCGCCACGAACAGGCCGAGGAACAGCATTGCGCCGAAACCCAGGGCATGGCCGAGCGTGATCGTGGTGGCGCCGAGGCGGGCGACAGGTTCGGACAGGATGGTGGCCAGATCGTTCATGCCGACAGCATAGATGATTCGGTCTGGCGGCACAGATCAAAACGTGAACGACCAGAAGGCGTCCCGGTTGACGCTTTTCCTGCGAGGTCTTAGGTGAGACGCCATGTCGATCAAGCCGCTTATCATCCTCCCCGATCCCGTCCTGCGTCAGGTTTCAAAACCGGTCGAGCGTGTCGACGGTGATTTGCGTAAACTGGCCGGCGACATGCTGGACACCATGTATGACGCGCCCGGCATCGGCCTCGCGGCGATCCAGGTCGGCGAACCCTTGCGCTTGCTGGTGATCGACCTCGCCAAGGAGGACGAGACGCCGGCACCGCACGTCTTCATCAATCCCGAAATCCTCGACAGCTCCGACCAGCGTTCGGTCTACGAGGAAGGCTGCCTGTCGATCCCGGATTACTATGCCGAGGTCGAGCGTCCGGCAGCGGTGCGGGTGAAGTATCTCGATCGCGACGGCAAGCTGCAGGAGATCGAGGCCGAGGGGCTGATGGCGACCTGCCTGCAGCATGAGATCGACCACCTAAACGGCGTGCTGTTCATCGACCACATCTCCAAGCTGAAGCGCGACATGGTGGTCAAGAAATTCAAGAAGCTCGCCAGGGACAAGGCGCCGGGCAAGATGGTGGGATAGGGGTCGACGAATGCCCCTGCGTGTCATCTTCATGGGTACGCCCGAATTCTCCGTGCAGACGCTGCGAGCGATCGCCGGGGCAGGGCATGAATTGGCAGCCGTCTACACGCAGCCGCCGCGCGCCGCAGGCCGGCGCGGGCTCGAGCTGACGCCGTCGCCGGTGCAGCGTGAGGCGGAGCGGCTTGGCATCGAGGTGCGGTCGCCGGTGTCGCTGAAGAGCGAGGCGGAGCAGCAGGCGTTCCGCACCTTGCGCGCCGATGTCGCCGTGGTCGTCGCCTACGGGCTGCTTCTGCCCAAACCTATTCTCGAGGCGCCGCGGCTCGGTTGCCTCAATGGCCACGCATCGCTATTGCCGCGCTGGCGCGGCGCTGCCCCTATCCAGCGCGCCATCATGGCCGGCGATACCGAGACGGGCATGATGGTGATGCGGATGGAGGAAGGCCTCGACACCGGGCCTGTGGCAATGGTTGAAAAATGCGCCATTGGACCCGACATGACGGCCGGCGGTCTGCACGACCGGCTGATGATCCTGGGTGCTGCGCTGATGGTGCAAGCGCTCGAACGGCTCGAGCGGAATACGCTGACATTTACCACACAGGCGGAGGTGGGGGTGACCTACGCCAAGAAAATCGATAAATCGGAGACTCGCATAGACTGGCTGCGACCTGCCGGCGACGTGCACAACCAGATTCGCGGCCTGTCGCCCTTTCCCGGTGCATGGTGCGAGGCCGAAATCGGCGGCCGCATGGAACGGCTGAAACTGCTTCGCTCGACGCTCTCGCAAGGCGCCGGCGAACCGGGAGGAATTCTCGATGACCGGCTGACGGTTGCCTGCGGGTCAGGCGCGATCAGGCTGGTCGAAGTTCAACGTGCGGGCGGAAGGCCCATTGCCGCGCAGGAGTTTCTGCGCGGGGCCAAGCTCGAAAAAGGGATGAAATTGTCATGAGCATGATGTCCATACGCGCGGCGACGCCGCGGGACCGCGAGGCGATCCGCCTTGTCGAAGAACACGCATTCGGCCAGCAGGCGGAGGCCGGACTGGTCGACGCGCTGGTCACCGGCGGTGATGCCGTCGTCGAACTGGTGGCGGACGAAGACGGGCAAGTGGTCGGCCATATCCTGTTTTCACGGCTCTTCGTGCAGAATGGCGGCAAGAGCTTCCCGGCAGTCGCGCTGGCGCCGCTGGCAGTCGAGCCGTCGTTCCACGGCACCGGCATCGGCGGTGCCCTGGTCCGAGAGGCTCATATCCGCCTGAAAGCCGCCGGCGAGACGCTCGCTGTGGTGCTCGGCGATCCGGCCTACTATGGCCGCTTCGGCTACAGCCGCGCCCGTGCAGCGAAATTCGAGAGCGACTACCAAGGCGAGGCTTTGCAGGCGCTTGCCTGGGGCGAGGCGCCGGAGACCGGCAGGCTGGTCTACGCCTCGGCCTTCGGCTCAGCCCTCGCCGCCTGATTTCGCCTCGATCCGAGAATGCCGCGTTTTCGCCTCGACATCGAATATGACGGCAGTCTCTTTGCCGGCTGGCAACGCCAGGCCAATCAGCCTTCGGTGCAGCAGGCGATCGAGCAGGCGATCGAGAAGTTCTGCGGCGAGCAGGTCTCTCTGCGCGCCGCCGGCCGCACCGATGCCGGTGTCCATGCGACCGCTCAGGTGGCGCATGTCGATCTGGTCAAGGCATGGCCCGGCGACAAGGTGCGCGACGCCGTCAACGCGCATCTGCAAGCGGCCAAGGCGCACATCGCCATCCTGAAGGCCGCCGTCGTGCCGGATGGCTTCGATGCGCGTTTCTCGGCGATCGGCCGCCACTATCTCTACCGTATCGTCAACCGCCGCGCGCCAGCAGCGCTCGACAAGGGCAAGATCTGGTGGGTACCGAAGCAGCTCGATGCCGCCGCCATGCACGAAGCGGCAAAAGTGCTGCTTGGCCGGCATGATTTCACCACCTTCCGCTCGACCCAGTGCCAAGCCACCAGCCCGGTCCGCACGCTCGACCGGCTGGATGTCAGCCGGGCGGGCGATTTCATCGAAGTCCGCGCTTCGGCGCGGTCATTCCTGCACAACCAGGTGCGCTCGATGGTCGGCTCGCTCAAACGTGTCGGCGAAGGCGGCTGGGCCATTGCCGACCTCAAGGCCGCGCTCGAGGCGCGCGACCGTGCGGCCTGCGGTCAGGTGGCGCCGCCCGACGGGCTGTTTCTAGTCGGCGTCGATTATCCGACGCCTGGCTGATCCGGCACGCTGATACCGAGCAGCGCCTGCAGGCCGAACAGGACGATCAGCGACGCCACGAACATGCCGGCAAAAACAGCGCTGCCGACAGCCGCACCCCTGCCGATGGCAACGTTGGTCATCCGCCAGGTCAATACCATTGACAGCGCGAACAGCAGCAGCGACACCAGCCCGGAGACTTCGTTGGCCGATGTCAGGAAAAGCCGGATCAACGCCGATGGCAGCATCATCCAGGCGATGATCGCCGAGGCCCAGTTGCTGGCGACGACATAATGGACGAAACGGCTGCCGACGCCGACCCGCGGCGCGACCAGGGCCAGGCCGATGAGCGGCAGCACCCAGGCGCCGATATCGACGGTGGCCAGCCGGATCAACATGCTGAAACGGCCGACGAATGCGTCGGGATCGCCGATCTCGTTGGCAATGCCGACCCAGCCGACGATCAATGCCGGCGCCGCGACGACGATGGCAAAAAAGGAGTTCCAGAAACCGTCCGCCGAAAGGTCGAGCAGGCGAAATCCGTCGGCCTTGCCGAGCATCAGCCGCCAGGCGCCGGCAAGCGAAGCATAGGTTTCATCCGCTGAAAGCATCACTAGGATATGTCCTGCGCAAACCAGTCTTCAACGAAGCGCAGATAAATCTGCGTCAGCGTCTCGAGATCGGCAATCGCCACACGTTCGTCGACCATGTGCATGGTCTTGCCGACCAGGCCGAATTCGACCACCGGACAATAATCCTTGATAAAGCGGGCATCGGAGGTGCCGCCGGAGGTGGAGAGCGCCGGCTTCCTGCCGGTCACCGCTTTGACCGAACCGCCAAGCGTCTCGATCAGCCTGTCGTCGCGTGTCAGGAAAACATGGCTCGGCCCGTCGCGCCAGACGATCTCGTAGTCGACCGGCGTCTTCTTGCCGGCGCGGTATTTCTTGCGTTTCGCCGCCCGGTCGAGGCGGTTGTGGATCTCGGCCTGGATCGTCTCGGCGGTCCATGTGTCGTTGAAGCGGATATTGAAGGTAGCTGCTGCCTTCGCCGGGATGACGTTGGTGGCGGGATTGCCGACATCGATGGAGGTCACCTCAAGGTTCGTCGGCTGGAAATCCCTTGTTCCGTTGTCGAAGACGGGGTGCAGCAAGGCGTCGACCAGCGTCACCAGGCCGCGCACCGGATTGTCGGCTAGCTGCGGATAGGCGGCGTGGCCCTGGCGGCCGTTGACGACGACCGTGCCCGATAGCGAGCCGCGCCGGCCGATCTTGATCATATCGCCAAGCGCGTCGGGATTGGTAGGCTCGCCGACGATCGAGGCATCCCATTTCTCGCCTTTGGCGGCCGCCCATTCGAGCAGCTTCGTCGTGCCGTTGATCGCCGGGCCTTCCTCATCGCCGGTTATCAGCAGCGAGACCGACCCCTTCGGGCCGCCCTTCTGCTCGACATGTCGCGCCACCGCCGCGACGAAACAAGCAATGCCGCCCTTCATGTCGACGGCGCCGCGGCCGAACATCTCGCCATTGGCGATCTCGGCGCCAAAGGGCGGGTGCGTCCAGGCTGCCTCGTCGCCCACCGGCACCACGTCGGTATGGCCGGCAAACATCAGATGCGGGCCATTGCCGGAACGCCGCGCGTAAAGGTTCTCGATGTCCGGTGTGCCGGCTTCGGAAAACACCGGTCGCTCGACCGCAAAGCCGAGCGGCTTCAACATCGCCTCCAGCGCGCGCAGCGCACCGCCTTCGGCGGGCGTCACGGAAGCACAGCGGATGAGTGCAGCGAGATTTCTAACCGGATCGGTAGGCAGCATCATGGGCAAAAGCGATAGTCGAAAGCGCAAGGTCTGTCACGGCCAGACGTGAGGGCCAGCCATGCCGCCGACATTATGGTTTTCATGTCGTATAATTGCGGCAAGGTCTCTCGACCAGAACAGGGCCATCGCATGGTCACGCGTGGCAAGACGATCGTAATCGCCGGTGCCGGCAGTATCGGCTGCTACGCCGGCGGCTGCCTGATACTTGCCGGGCGAAAGGTGTTTCTGCTGGCGCGACCGCGCGTCGAGAAGGCCCTGCAAGAAGCTGGATTGCGCATCACCGACCCTGACGGCCGCGACCGTTCTGTCAAACCGGACGCATTGTCGGTCACCGCCGATCCGGCGGTAGCATTCTCCGATGCCGATGTCATTTTGGTAACGGTCAAGAGCGGCGCGACGCAAGACATGGCCGGGCTGATTGCCGCCCATGCCCGACCGGACGTGGTGATACTCAGCCTGCAGAACGGCGTCGACAATGCCGATAAATTGCGAGCCCATCTCACCGCCCAGCCGGTGCTCGCGGGCATGGTGCCGTTCAACGTGGTCCAATCGCCGGAGGGCGAATTGCCGCTTCGCCTGCACCGCGCCAGCGGCGGCAAAGTGATGATCGAACAGGGCTCGGCGGGCCTTGACGAACTGCTTGATGTCGAGGGGTTTGCCGTCGCGACGCATGGTGACATCGACGCGGTGTTATGGGACAAGCTGCTGCTCAACCTCAACAACGCGCTGGTGGCGCTTTCCGGTCTGCCGCTGGCGGCAGAGCTTGCCGATCGCCGCTGGCGGCTGATCCTGGCCGGTCAGATCGACGAAGCATTGGCGGCAATGACGGCGACAGGCATCGAACCCGCTCGCATCGCCGGCCTGCGTCCCGCACTGCTGCCGAAAGTGCTTCGCCTGCCCGACGGGCTGTTCAAGTTCTTGGCGCGGCGGATGCTTGCCATCGATCCGGCCGCGCGTTCGTCGATGTGGGATGACCTGCGGCGCCGCCGGTCGACGGAGATCGGCGAACTGCAAGGCGCGGTCCTGCGTTTGGCCGAAAAGGCCGGCACGCCGGCGCCTTTGCTGAAGCATGTCACTGCACTGGTGCGCGCGGCCGAGCAGGAGAGGCGCGGATCGCCTTGCTTGCCGCCGGAAGCTGTCGCTGCGACCGTCAGATCGTAGCCCGCACAGGCGCCCAATAACGGCCCTTGCCGGTGCGCTTGGCTTCGTAGAGTGCATGGTCGGAACAGGTGAGCAGGATTTCCGGATCGCCGCCGTCGGCGGGTGCAAAGGCGCTGCCGACGCTCAAGCCGACATGGATGGCGGAACCGACCCCGAGGTCGAAAGGCACCGAGACCTTTTCGATGGCCCGCTTTGCCAGATAGGTGGCCTCGATCTCCGAGGTTGCGGGCAAAAGGATGACGAATTCGTCGCCGCCGATACGGAAGACCACGTCCCCCGGCCGGAAGCCGCGCTTCAATCGTTCGGCCACCTTGCGCAGCAGCACGTCGCCGACCGCATGACCAAAACGGTCGTTGACCTGTTTGAAGCCGTCGAGGTCCATGCTGAGCACGGCAAACGGCTTGCCGCCATTGGCGGCCGGCGCCGCAAGGTCGCGGCACATGTCGCGCAATTTTTCCTGCAGGAAGATGCGGTTTGGCAGGCCGGTCAGCGCGTCCTTGATCGCTAGGTCGCGATTGTCCAGCTCGGCGCGGATCATGCGGGCGTTGATTGCGTGGTTCTGAAGCAGCACGATGATGACGCCGGCCACATAGAACGGCGTTTGAATTCCGACGATCGGCATTCCGGGCGCTGCGGAAAACAATGCACCGACCACGTAAGGCAGGCTTACGGCCAACATGACGAATATGGCGAAGCGCGGGGTGGCCGCATTGCGTGACGACACCACGCCAACGACACCTGCGACATTCAAGGCGGCAAGTACGGAAAGCGCCATATTCCCGCTGGCAACACAGCCATAGCAGCCGAGGCCGAAAACGACCGACCATACACCGCTGGCTGCCATCAGGCCCGCCAGCGGCCCTTTCGAGCCGCGCCTGCGGGCCTGCTCGCATTCCCGCATCAGCAGAACGCGGACGACGAAAAGCATCAGGTCGGCTGCGATCCAGGCGTAGGGCCACCAATCCTTCGTGGCAAGTGCGGCGCTGACCGCAACCACCAAAACGCTGATGGTGCCGAACAAGACTGCGAATTTGCGGTCGAAAGTGGTGTCGAGAAGCCGGGCGCGGACGGCTTCCGGTTCCAATCTCATCGGCGAAGAGAACCAGGCAAACAGGCGAGCGGCGGCGCTCCACGTTTTGCGCGGCTCCTTGGTGGTCAGGGATAGGTCGCTTGCCAGTCGAGCGCTCCGTGCCGGTCGACACAGTTTTCGCCGGCATGCTGGGCCAGGGTGATTAACATTCGCTTAGAGCGTCCGGCGCAAAACCGGGGTTTCGGAACTCCCCGCTCTGCCGCTCTAGCGGATCTGCCGCCGGCTCGCGGGTCTTAGCTTGCCGGCCCCGGTCGTCTGCGGACTGCAGGCCGACGCGGCGGACCCGGCTCGGGATCGGTTTTCTTCGCATGTGCCGGCTGCCCATGAGGGGTTTCGATCAGCGTGATCTTCTGCCAGATCTTTCGCGACAGGTTCGACGCCAGGTTCTCGATGTCATTGACGCCATCGATGACCACGGCGTCATTGACCGACTGGGCAAACAGCGCGGCGATCTTGCCGGTGATCGACAACATTTCGGAGCAATAGTCGAGATAGCGGGCAAGGTCGGCGGCGTTGGTGATGCGGGCTGGCGAATGTGCAGTCGGCTTGAAACTGGCTGAAAGTGCTGCCGGATCCTTGGTCAGCTGGTGCATGTCGATGACGTGGATGAGCGACCGCAGCCCGTGGAGTTGGCGGAACACCCGCTTGCGCTTGATCCGCTCCTCGGAGCGGATCAGGGCCAGGAAGCCCAGCACGGCGAGGATGATCATGTTGAGGGAGCTTCGATGCCTTGCACCGACTGGAAGGCATCGTGGTTTCCCGAGATGCGGCCGAGCGGCAGGATTGTGCCGACGAACAGGAACATCAGCGCTCCGACGACGAAAGCGGCGATGATGAGGCCGCGCAGCCACCAGATCGGCGCCTCCAGCGCCTTGGCTGCCTTTGCCAGATCGCGCGACAGCGACACGAGCTCGGCGGCGACGCCGCGCAGGCCTGCATCGGGAAAGCGCTCGGCGACGCGCTCTTCCAGCCGTTCGGCGGTTTCGAGGATCAGTTTCGAATCAAGCGAGCGGTAGCGCATGACGAAATGTCCGATTGGCGCTCAGGGTTCGGCCGGTGCGTTGGTGCGCTTGCCGTAGCGGTTGGGGCCTGGGTCACTTTTGAAAAAAGCCAGGATAAAAAGCAGGACGAAGCCGATAATGAGAGAGATCAATGCGTAATAGGCAGGCTTGCCGAAATCATGGAACCGCTTCGCCGTTAGCGCAAAGGTCGACCATGTCGAGACGAACACAGCGATCCATAAGGCGAGCGCCCAATACTGGCTCGCGGCAGTGCCTAACGGCGTTCGCGCGAACTGGTAGAGCAGAAAGAGTTGAACGATGACCGGCAAGAGGCCAGCCAAAACATAAGCGCTCGGATTCACCCGCCCAGAAAGGCTGAAGAAAAGCCATAGGAATTGAGGTTTGTCAGTCAACCCGGTGCATCCGTTCTCGGGAGATCAATCGCGCAGCAATTCGTTGATCGAGGTCTTGGAACGGGTTCTTGCGTCGACCCGCTTGACGATGACGGCGCAGTAGAGGCTGGGGCCGGGCTCGTTGTTTGGAAAAGGCTTGCCCGGCAGTGAGCCGGCGACGACGACGGAATTGGCCGGCACTTCGCCGTAGAAGATCTCGCCGGTGGCGCGGTCGACGATCTTGGTCGATTGGCCGATGAAGACACCCATGCCGAGCACTGAGCCCTCGCGAACAATGCAGCCCTCGACCACTTCGGAACGGGCGCCGATGAAGCAATTGTCCTCGATGATGGTTGGGCCGGCCTGCATCGGCTCCAGCACGCCGCCGATACCGACGCCGCCCGACAGATGCACATTCTTGCCGATCTGGGCACAGGAGCCGACCGACGCCCAGGTGTCGACCATGGTGCCGCTATCGACATAGGCGCCGACATTGACGAAGGACGGCATCAGCACGGCGCCCGGCGCGACGTAGGCAGAGCGGCGCACGATCGACGATGGCACGGCGCGGAAGCCGGCCTTCTCGAAATCGACGGCGCTCCAGCCGTCGAACTTCGAAGGCACCTTGTCCCACCATACCGCCTGACCGGGACCACCCTTGATGATCTCCATCGGGTTGAGCCGGAAAGACAGCAGCACCGCCTTCTTCAGCCACTGATTGACGTGCCATTTGCCGTCGGCCTGCCGCTCGGCGACGCGAGCGACGCCCCGGTCGAGCAGGTCGAGCGCCGATTGGATGGCCTCGCGCGTCTCGCCGCGGGTTGCGGTCGAAATGGTGTCGCGTTCCTCGAAGGCGTTCTCGATGATCTTCTCGAGACTCGCGAGATCGGGCTTCGACATGAATTCGCTCCATTACCAAGCTGTTAAGGGCCGGCGCCTTAACCTGTTTGAAAGTCGCGCGGACCCTATGTGAAGGCTTGGGGAGGGTCAATCGCGGCAGCGTCACGGGACGGCGCAAGTGAATGATTGGACGGGTAAAGCAAATATGACTCCCATGGAAAAGGCGGGGTGGACGCCGCTACCGCATTCGGACGAGGATCTGGAGCGGTCGAAAAGCGTGCCGGACACGCCGCAAACGCGCGCGGAGACATATCGGCTGGCCTGGAACGACCCCGATTTCATGACGCGGCGCGAGTTGCGCGCGGTCAGGCTGCAGCTCGAACTGCTGAAACCGGAGATGATCCTGGCCGAGCGCGGCATCCAATCGACCGTCATCCTGTTCGGCGGCGCGCGCATCCCCGAGCCCGGCGGTGAAGCCTGGGCGGCCAAGAACGAGACGCAGAAGAAGAATCTCGAGCAAAACAGCAAATACTATGAGGAGGCGCGCAAATTCGCCCGCCTCTGCTCGCAGCAGTCGGCCACTTCGTACTATCGCGAATTCGTCGTGGTGACCGGCGGCGGGCCTGGCGTCATGGAGGCCGGCAATCGCGGCGCCGACGATGTTGGCGCGCCGTCGATCGGTCTCAACATCGTGCTGCCGCACGAGCAGGCGCCAAACGCCTACGTGACGCCGGAACTCTGCTTCAACTTCCACTATTTTGCGGTCCGCAAGATGCATTTCGTCATGCGTGCCAAGGCCGTTGCGGTGTTTCCCGGCGGCTTCGGCACGATGGACGAGTTCTTCGAGACGCTGACCTTGATCCAGACCGGCCGCATGGAACGCGTGCCGGTCATCCTGTTCGGCAAGGCTTTCTGGGCAAGGGCTATCGACCTCGACTTCCTCGCCGAGCAAGGCACGATCACGCCCGGCGACCAGGATATCATCGATTTCGTCGACACCGCCGATGAGGCCTGGGGGATCGTCAGCCGCTTCTATAAACTTTGACATGCAAGCAAGGACTTGAAGCGCGCCGGCTGCCTCAAGCGGGGACTTCGACGATCGCCGTGAGAAAGCCGGCGAGATCGTCGGTGACGAAGTCCACGTCGTCCTCGTTGGCCGGGTCGCGTTCCCAGATTTCCGAGAAGGTCGGCTCGAAATTGCGCGGCACCACCAGCACCGTGGTCATGCCCAGCGATTTCGGCACCGACAGGTTGCGGGCGAGGTCTTCGAACATCACCGCATTTTGCCCGGTGACGGCATGGAGTTCGGCAAATTTCTCGTAGGATTGTCGCGCCGGCTTGGGGTTCAGCCCGGCTGCTACGATATCGAAAATGTCGTCGAAATGCTCGAGAATGCCCAGCTGCCGCGCGGTGCGTTCGGCATGCCGGCGATCGCCATTGGTGAAGATGAATTTGCGGCCGGGAAGCTGGCGTATGGCGGTGCCGAGGACGGGATCTGGCACCAGCCAGGAATAATCGATGTCGTGGACCTTCTCGAGAAAGTCGTCGGGGTCGATGCCGTGGCGCGTCATCAACCCGTTCAGTGTCGTGCCGTATTCCCGGTAGAGCTCCTTTTGCAGCTTGCGTGCTTCCTCGCGCGGCAGCGTCAGCAATTCTCCGACATAGGCGGTCATCTTCACATCAATCTGAGAGAACAGATTGGAATGGTGCGGATAGAGCGTGTTGTCGAGATCGAACACCCAGTCGGTGACATGGGCAAAGCGGGCGGGGTCGGGAAGCGTGGTCATACCGTCCTTATGGCACGAAACGATCTTTCTAACAGGAGGTTTATCCACAACCTATGCGCGCCCTGGGTGGTGAAAATGGCGCCGTGATTAAAATCTTAAGCATCGCCGAAAGGTGACATTCAGCGCTTGCTGGCACCAAGACGGACCAGTGGGAGCAAGCGATGAATCGCATATTTCTAAAGTCTGCCGCCATCGCTTTCGCCTCCGTCGCCGTCTCACTTTTGCTGACGCTGATCGTCGTGCCGGCAATGGGTTTTCCGATCAATCGCACCATCTGGTTGACGTCCACCGTATGCCCGCTGGCTCTTGCCTGGGGCGCCGGTGCCTATTCGGTCTGGCAGGGCGAAAGGTTGAAGACCGCGCATCGCGAGCTCGCCCGCGCCCATGCCCAGCTCGCCGCCGCCCACAGGCGCTTGGCGGAAAAGGCGAGCCGCGACGACATGACCGGCATGCTCAACCGCGAAAGTTTCTTTGCCGCCCTCGACGGCTCTCGGCGTAAATCCGATCGCGGGGCATTGCTGATCGTCGATGCCGACCATTTCAAGACCATCAACGACAGCTACGGCCATCTGATCGGCGACGAGGCGCTGCTCCTGATCGCAAGTGCGATAGAGCGTGGCGTGCGCAGCGGCGATGTCCTTGGCCGCATTGGCGGTGAGGAATTCTGCGCCTTTCTGATCGGCGCCACCGAACACGAAGCCAGGCGCGTCGCCGAGCGCATCCGCCGTGAAGTAGAGCGTATCCGTTTCCGGCCCGTCGACGAACGAACCGTTCCGCTGACGGTCAGTATCGGCGGGACCACCTGCGGCGAGGACGCCGCAGTGTCGGAGCTGATGCGCGCCGCCGACCAGCGGCTCTACGAGGCCAAGCATCGCGGCCGCAACCTGTCGATCATCGATCGTGACATTTCCGAAGCAGCGTGAACTCGGCCCTGAGCCTTCTGCTGGAAAAATTCCACCCTATCAGAATTCAACCGCGCCGCGGCCAGTGCTGTCAAAATCCGAAGATGGCGATGCGGAACAGCAGGGCAGCGGCCGCCAGCGCGACCAGTGCAATACCAAGGCCAATGGGAGAACCCCAGCCATACCATTCCATCGCCAGCTTTGCGTATTTGAATTCTTCGGCCGGTGTGAGTGGGCCGCGCGTCTGGTTCTGGTTCATTGTCCACTCCTTGCGTGCTGCGACAGGCCGTGCCTTGCGCCCGACGCAGCATATTACTATAATAGCCGTAATGTTAGGCAAATTGATAGTTAGATGATCGAAGTAAATTCGTCAAGCATGAATCGGGCCGACATGAAGACGGCCATCAGCCTCGCCATTATGGGCTGGCAGGACGCGACGCAGGCTTATGACGAGGCAGTAGGCGATAGGCTTGAGCTGAGTACGGCGGAACGCCATTGCCTGGCGCTGCTCTATGGCGGCCCGCAATCGGCTGGCGAGGTCGCGGCCGCAACAGGGTTGACGCCGGCCGCAGTCACCGCGCTGATCGACCGGCTGGAGGCGCGCGGCCTGCTGACACGAACGCGCAGCCTCGAGGACAGGCGCAAGGTGGTCATAGAGGCGACGGAACTCACGCGAGAACTATCGGCGCGCTATTATGGTGCGATCGCGCAGGAGGGAGAAAGGGTGATCGCCACATTTAGCGACACCGAGCTGGCCACGATCCTGCGCTTCGTCACCGCATCGCTCGACCTTCAGCGCGACCAGCTTGCCCGGCTGAAATCCGAGGCCCTGGAAACAGCCGACAGCCTATAGGCTCGCCGGGTCGAGCGCCGGCTCGCCTTTGCGGCGCGCCACGATCGCCGCAAGATCGGCGGTCTCGAAAGCATCACGCAGCACGTCGAACGACGGCAGCACGAAATAGGCACGCTGGAACTTGTCGATCTCGTAGCCGGTGCGCATTACGGTTTCCAGGTCGAAGGCGACATGGTGCGCCTCGCCGCCTTCGACCGCGAACTGAAGCTCGGTGAAGGATGACATCAGCCCGGCGCCGAAAGCCTTCAGCGGCTGGCCCGGCTCGCGTATCAGCCCGTATTCGACGGTGTACCAGTAAAGCCTGGTGATCATCTCGTCGCCGCCGACCGCAATCACGCTGTCGGCCTTCTTGCCATACATCTGCATGAAGTCGGCAAAGACCGGCTGCGTCAGGATCGGCACGTGACCGAAGAAATCGTGGAACATGTCGGGCTCGACAATGTAGTCGAGCTCCTTTTGGGTTCGCAGCCAGTTGGTGACCGGGAAGCGACGGTTGGCGAGGTGGTCGAAGAACGGCTGGGCGGGAATGAGCCCCGGCACGGCGACGATCTCCCAGCCGGTGAGCTTGCGCAGCTTCTCGCTGACCTCACCGAAATCCGGGATCTTGTCGAGAAGGCCGAGCGCCGCAACGCCATCGAGATAGGAATGGTGGGCGAGCTTCCTGGTCAGCTTCGTCTGGCGGTCGCACAGCGTGCGCCACACCGCCTGTTCTTCGTCGCTATAATTGTAGCCCTGCGCCACGGTGAAATCGGCACGGCAGACCGAATAATCGCCGCGAAGGCCTCGCGCCGCGCATTCGCGGGCGTAGTCGGCAACGTTCATCGTCATGGCTTGCTCTCCCTGGAAATCATGATCAGCGGATCGTCGGAAATTCTAGCCGGATGGCGCGAGGCAAATCAGCTTTGATGGTGGCTCAAATGCGGGGTTGGAGGTAAAAGACTCCACGATCGAGCTTTGGGAGAGTGAAAATGCCTCAGTTTGACGAATTCGAGATCAAGATGCTCGACAGCCTGCAGCGCGACGGGCGCAAGCCGGTATCCGAACTGGCGCAGGAGATCGGCCTGTCGACGACACCTTGCGCGCGGCGCTTCGAGGCGCTTCAGCAGGCGGGCATCATCAAGGGCTTCGCCGCGGTGCTCAGCCGTCGCGCCGTCGGGCTGATGGTCGAGGTGTTCATCCAGGTGCGCCTGACCAGCCACAGCGACGGCTCGCCCGAAAGCTTCATCGCCGCCGTCCAGCGGATGGACGAGGTGTCCTCATGCTGGACCATGACCGGCGATCATGATTTCCTGTTGCATGTGATGGTGCCGTCGGTCGACGAGCTCAATGCCTTCGTCATGCACCGGCTGATGCGGCTCGAAGGCGTGCGCGACGTCCACACCCAGCTTGTGCTGCAGAACATCAAGGGGCCGGGCCATGTCCCGCTTGCACATCTCAGACGGTAGGCATTTCTGCGGAAAAGCTGCACACAAACTGCTGAAGCGAGCCAATCTCCAGCGCTAGATCGCCGACTACGACATGTGGACCGCCATCGCATAAGGTCCGCCATGAAAATCGTCCTGATCAACCCGCCACATACGGCCATCGGCAGCCGTGTGCCGGACGACCATCTGCCGCCGCTCGGTTTGCTGGCACTGGGCGGTCCGCTGATCGACGCGGGACATCAAGTGCGACTTGTGGACGCCGAATTCGGGCCGATGCCGCTTGCCACGCTGGTCCGGGACGCCTTGAGCGATCATCCCGACTGTATTCTGATCGGCCATTCCGGCTCGACCTCTGCGCATCCGACAGCCCTACTGATCGCCGGCATGGTCAAACACATCGACCCGGCGACAATCCTGATTTATGGCGGCGTGTTTCCGACCTATCACTGGCGCGACATACTGGCCGAAACGGAGGCCTTCGACTTCATCGTTCGTGGCGAGGGGGAGGCGACCATCGTCGCGCTGGTCGAAGCGCTTGAAAAACGCAAGCCGCTGTCGGATGTGGCGGGCATCGCCTTTCGCGACGATTTGCGCCGGCCTTTTGCCACCAAGCCGGCAAGGACGATCGCCAATCTCGACGACTACCGCATCGGCTGGGAACTGATCGATATCACTCGCTATAGCTATTGGGGAGGCAAGCGTGCGGTGGTCATGCAGTTCTCGCGAGGCTGTCCGCATCTGTGCAACTATTGCGGCCAGCGGGGGTTCTGGACGCGCTGGCGGCACCGCGACCCCGTGAAGTTCGCGCGGGAGATTGCCTGGCTATACCGCGAGCACCGCGTCGAGCTGATCAACCTTGCCGACGAGAACCCGACCTCGTCCAAAAAAGCCTGGCGCGCCTTTCTCGATGCGATGATCGCCGAGAATGTGCCGGTGCTGATCGTCGGCTCCACCCGCGCCGACGACATCGTCCGCGACGCCGACAGCCTGCATCTCTATCGCAAGGCCGGCGTCATCCGCTGGCTGCTTGGCATGGAAAATACCGACGAGCAGACGCTCCAGTTGATCCGCAAGGGCGGCAGCACCTCATCCGACCGCGAGGCGATACGGCTGCTGCGCCTCAACGGCATCTTGTCGATGGCGACCTGGGTGGCCGGTTTCGAGGACGAAAGTTTTCGCGACCTCTGGCGCGGCTTCCGCCAGCTGATCGCTTATGACCCCGACCAGATCCAGGCGCTCTATGTGACGCCGCACCGCTGGACGCCGTTCTTCAGGATTGCCAGGGATCGCAAGGTGATCCAGCTGGACGCCCGCCTGTGGGACTACAAGCACCAGGTGCTGCAGATGACCCGCCTCAAGCCGTGGATGTTGTTCTTCGCCGTCAAGCTGATCGAACTGGCCGTGCAGTCGCGGCCCAAGGCCTTGGCGCGCATCCTGTTCCACAAGGATCCGGAGCAACGGCATTCGATGCGCTGGTACACCAAAATGGGCCGCCGCGTCTGGTTCCGCGAAGTCTGGGGCTTTCTGGTTCGCGACCGCCGCCTGAAGAATGGCCCGACGCTCGCCGAATTCTGGGGCGCGCCGCAGGACGAGGAAGAGGAATCGATGGTGGTCGCGCACCCGGCGCGCAGGCTGACACCGCCTGCGACCACGATTTCGTCGCGCGCCTGACCGGCTCGGGCAATCTTTTAACAAGCATACGCAACGTATGTATATTGACATACGGAATGTATGTACCCACTTCGGGATACGGGACGGATATCAGCGACCGCCCCGGAAAATGGAACGCAGCGATCCAAAACCCCGAAGTCTTGCGGGCGGCTCTCACCTTCTCGGAGAAGCCACATCGCGATGGTCGGGACCGGCCTGCCTTGTCTGATTGGAGTGAAACAATGACCAAACGCGATGCGATCTTCCCTGCCGGTCGGCAGGCCCTCTACGAAGTCAATCGCTATTCGGCGGCGATCCGCTCAGGCGGCTTTCTGTTCGTCTCGGGCCAAGTCGGCAGCCGCGAGGACGGATCGCCGGAGCCAGCCTTCGAAAAGCAGGTCCAGCTTGCCTTCGACAATCTCGCGGCGGTGCTGAAGGCCGCCGGTTGCACGTTTGACGACATTGTTGACGTGACCACGTTCCACACCGACCCGGCCAAACAGTGGGAGGCGATTGACGCCGTTCGACTTAGGGCGATCGGTGAACCGCCCTACCCGAACTGGACCGCGGTGGGGGTGAATTGGCTGGCGGGCTTCGATTTTGAGATAAAGGTCATCGCGCGCCTTCCTCAGTCCGGATGATCGATTGGCGGCGAGCGACGAAGGCGGAGACTACCTAGTCGCCCGTTCGCCCGCCCGCCTGTCTCGACAAGCGCTGCGATGGTGATCGGATGGTCTTCCGGTCTGTCGCGGCGTTGAACAGACTGAGGCCACTCACGGCACGATCAGCGTGCCGGCGCCGTGTTCGGTGAACAGCTCGAGCAGCACCGCATGCGGCGTCTTGCCGTTGAGGATGACGACGCCAGCGACGCCGCGCTCGATTGCCTCGATGCAGGTTTCAACCTTGGGGATCATGCCGCCCGAGACCGTTCCGTCCTTGATCAGGGCCTTGGCCTCGGCCACGGTCAACTCGTCGATCAGCTTCTTGTCCTTGTCGAGCACGCCGGGCACGTCGGTGAGAAACAGCAGGCGCGTCGCCTGGCAGGCGCCGGCGATGGCGCCGGCAAAAGTGTCGGCGTTGATGTTGTAGGTATGGCCGTCGCGGCCGGGCGCCACCGGCGCCAGCACCGGGATCATTTCGGACCGCGCCAGGAGGTCGAGCAATGTGCGGTCGACCTCGACCGGTTCACCGACGAAGCCCAGGTCGAGCACCCGCTCGATGTTGGAATCAGGATCGATCATGGTCTTGCGCGCCTTTTCGGCAAACACCATGTTGCCGTCCTTGCCGCACAGGCCGATCGCCCACTCGCCCTCGGCATTGATCAGCGCGACGATTTCCTTGTTGATCGACCCGGCCAGCACCATCTCGACAATCTCGACGGTCTTCTGGTCGGTGACACGCAAGCCGCCCTCGAATTTGGATTCGATGCCCATCTTGCTGAGCATGGCGCCGATCTGCGGCCCGCCGCCATGCACGACGATCGGGTTGACGCCGGATTGCTTGAGCAGTGCGATGTCGCGGGCGAAGGCTTTGCCGAGCGCGATGTCGCCCATCGCGTGGCCGCCATATTTCACCACGACCGTCTTGTTCTCGTAGCGCTGCATATAGGGCAGCGCCCTTGAAAGCAGCGCGGCCTGCATTTCGGCGGTGGCGGCGACATCCGTCATCGGCGTGGTTCCCAGCTTGGCATGAACGGCGGCGTCTTAGCGGGAATTGGACGAGGGGGCAAACGGCTTTGCTGTCACGATCGATCAAATCACCGCCTATGCCGGCACCTGCAGCGGCGCCCGCCGGCCCAGCCATCCCGAGATCTTTTCCATCTGCGCGGCGAACGACAAAAGCGTCTCCTCGTCACCGGGGCGGCCGGCGGCCTGGACGCCGAGCGGCAGGCCGGCATCGGTCACGTAAACCGGAAGCGTGATCGACGGTTGCCCGCTGACGTTCTGGATCGCCGGCCAGTGGGTGAACCAAAGGCTCTTGTCCATCAGCTGGCCGAATAGCGGCTTGAACTTCAGCAGGCCGGCGAGGCGCAGTCTGTCCAGGACATTCTCGATGAATTCGTCGGCGCCTTTCGGGTCCATGGTGCCGCAGGCGAGCGGCGGGTGCGCGATGACAGGCATCAGCACTGCATCATAGTGCGCGGTTTCGGTGATAAGGCGGCGCGAGGTTGCGTGCAGCCGCTGCAGGCCGGCATAGATTTCGCCGGCCGAGAGGATTTCACCGAACCGGCTCATCACGCGCGTGGCGCGTTCGATATCGCCTGAGATGGAGCGGCCGACGCGCAAGGCCTCGCCACGCATCGTGCCGGCCACCGCCGCGGCGACGGTTCTGGCGAAATCGGCGATGAAATCGCGGTCGATATAGGGCAGGTCGATCTCCTCGACGCTGTGCCCGCCTTCGCGCGCCAGCCCAATCGCCGCATCCAGAGCTTTCAAGGTTTCTTCCGAAATCGGCAGGCCGAGCGGCGATTTTCGGTAGAAGGCGAGCTTGAGCTTGCCCGGATCGCGCCCGGCGGCCGCAGTGAAACTGCCGTTCGGCGAGGGTGCCGCGTAGGGCGACAGCGGTTCGGGCCCGTGGGTCAGGTCGAGCAGCAGGGCCGTATCGCGCACCGAGCGGGCCAACGCATGGTCGACGACAAAGCCGTACCAGCTTTCAGTGACGAGCGGCGTCAAGGGCACGCGGCCGCGCGAGGTTTTCAACCCGACCAGCCCGGTACAGGCCGCAGGCACCCTGATCGAGCCGCCGCCATCCGAGGCGTGCGCCACCGGCACGACGCCGGCCGCGACCAGCGCAGCCGCGCCGCCCGAGGAACCGCCGGTCGTGTGAGCGGTGTCCCATGGATTGCGGGTGACGCCGTAAGCCACCGACTCGGTCACCAGCCTCAGCCCGTGTTCGGGTGCGGTGCTGGTGGCGATCGGGACCAGGCCGGCGGCCAGATAGCGTTCCGTCATGACCGAGTTAAAATCGGGGGTGTAGGCTGGGATGCGGCTGCCGCCATGCGTCGGCACGCCCTTCATGGCAATGCCGAGGTCCTTCAGCGCAAAGGGCACTCCGGCAAGCGGCAGCTTGTGGTCGACGGTTTTCGCTCGCGCCCGCGCCGCCTCAAAAAGCGGTTCGGCGATGGCGTTGATCTCCGGCTGGGTGGCCTCGGCCCGGGCGATCGCCGCATCGACGAGATCTTGCGGTGTGATCTCTCCCTTGTGCACGAGTGCGGCCTGGCCGGTTGCGTCATGCTCCCACAGAACCCGCTCGATCGACATGGTCGCCCTCCCGCTCATGGCAAGCTAGCGGGCGGCGATTTCCTTGGCAATCGACGCTGGCGCTGCCAGTGCGCAAGACCATTTCAGTCGTTGCAAATACATTGCAATCGCCTAATTTGGCGGCCGATGACGCCGCAGGACATCAGCAACCTGATTGTCCGGACCTCGATGAAGGACCGGGCTGCGTTCGATCTGCTGTACCGGCAGACCAGCGCGAAACTTTTCGGCGTCTGCCTTCGTGTATTGAAGGATCGGGGAGATGCAGAAGAGGCGCTTCAAGAGGTCTTCGTCAAGATATGGACGAAGGCGGACCGTTTCGCCGTTTCGGATCTGAGCCCGATCTCCTGGCTGGTGGCCATTGCGCGCAATCATGCGATCGATCGGATCAGGGCGCGGCGAGAGCCTGCCGCCTATATCGATGCCGCGCTCGACGTGGCCGATCCGGCGCCGGGGCCGGAGGCCATGGCCGTGGCGGGCGGTGAGTCCGGACGCATCTACCATTGTCTCGAGGAATTGGAGAAGGACCGGGCGGCGGCCGTCCGGGGCGCCTATCTGGATGGCAAAAGCTATGCGGAGCTGGCGGAGCGCTATGGCGTACCGCTGAACACGATGCGGACCTGGCTGCGGCGCAGCCTGTTGAAACTGAGAGAATGCCTGGAAAGATGACGCTGGCTGACGACAATGGACCGGAACGTGGGGGCGACGACCTGTTCGCCGCCGAATACGTTCTTGGCGTTCTGGCCGCCGATGAACGCGAGATCGCGTCGCGCCGCATCGATGCGGACGCCGCCTTCGCGCGCCTTGTGGATGCCTGGGAGGCGCATCTTTCGCCGATGGCCGCCGCCTATCCGGAGACAGAGCCTCCGATCAGGGTCAAGGAAGCATTGGACCGCCGGCTGTTCGCTGCAGAGCCGCGCGCCGGCCTCTGGTCGAGCCTTGGCTTCTGGCGCGGTCTTGCCGCCGCCGCCATTGCGGCGCTGGCAATCTATATTGCCTTGCCTTACGTCAATCCACCGGTCGTCGAGCCGCAAACCCGGCTTGTCGCCTCGTTGGCAGCCGAAGGCAGCGATGTCAAATATCTCGTCGTCTACGACGCCGTCCGTCACGATGTCGGCCTTTCCCACGTCTCCGGCGAGCGGACCGCCGGCAAGGACTTCGAGCTGTGGATGATCGAAGGCAAGAACGCGCCGGTGTCGATGGGCGTCATCCCGGCCGGTGCGACCGCGCATCTGGCCATCCCGCCCGCCGTCCGGGAGAAATTGGCGCAAGGCGCCGTGCTTGCGGTCAGCGTCGAGCCTGCCGGCGGTTCGCCGACCGGCCAGCCGACTGGACCGGTGGTCGCAGCGGGCGATCTGAAGAGCATCTGACCGATTCTTGCTTCGGAAGAAGACCTGAAATCTATCTCTCACGAACCAAAATCATGCAAAGCTTGTCGGCGGTGACCGATTAGCACATGGAAAATTGAAGCGACACAATATTTCTTACGTGAGGACGAAACTCCGGCATTTCTGTTGCGTATCTTCTTGCGTTCCCGAACGAGGGGAACGATAACCCAAGGAGATTGAAATCATGCCTAAATTCGCCACCCTTTTGCTTGCCGGCAAGGTTGCGATTTCTGCGATCGCCACCATTGCCTATGCCCAAAATCCGATGGTCGGCGGCGCCGCCATGTATGCCCAGAAAAACATCGTCGAAAATGCTGTCAACTCGAAGGACCACACGACGCTGGTCGCTGCCGTCAAGGCAGGCGGCCTGGTCGATACGCTGCAAAGCGCTGGCCCCTTCACCGTGTTCGCGCCGACCAACGAGGCCTTTGCGGCACTTCCAGCCGGCACGGTGGAGACGCTGCTCAAGCCTGAAAACAAGGACAAGCTCGTCAAGATCCTGACTTGCCATGTCATCGGCGCCAAGGCGATGGCCGCCGACGTCGCCAAGATGGTCAAGGATGACGGTGGCACCCACAAGGTCAAGACGGTCGGTGGTTGCGAACTGTCGCTCAAGACCGACGGCGGCAAGGTCACCGTGACCGACGAGAACGGCAATGTCGCTAATGTGACGATCGCCGATGTCGAGCAGTCCAACGGCGTCATCCACGTCGTCGACAAGGTTCTCCTGCCGAAGATGTAACAAACGCACGCTGCCGGCGAAGATATCGCTAAGGGCCTCCCTGCGCACACTCCGCGCCGTTCACGCAAGTGGATAGGCGCGGAGTCCCGCTTTGAGGACAGCGATCGTCACCGGCTTTTGATTTCCGTCTGGCGGTCGAATTTGGCACAAGCAGTAACAGGAGGAATGGGCATGAACCGTCGCGAGCTTCTTTTGAGTGGTGCGGCAGCCATTGGCGTTGTCGCAGGCGCCACCGCGCTGCGCATGGGCGGAGCCCAGGATGCACGCGCGGCCGAGACTTTCGAGGTTACCAAGACCGAGGCCGAGTGGCGCGCCATCCTGTCCGACGCGGCCTTCAATGTGCTGCGCAAGGAGGGCACGGAATACCCGGGCACCAGTCCGCTGCTCAACGAGCACCGCAAAGGCATCTTCGCTTGCGCCGGCTGCGACCTGCCGGTCTATTCGTCAGAGACCAAGTTCGATTCCGGCACCGGCTGGCCGAGCTTCTGGCAGGAAATCCCCAACGCGATCGGCAAGACCGTGGACAGGTCGTTGGGCATGACCCGCACCGAGGTCCATTGTCGCCGCTGCGGTGGCCATCTCGGCCACGTCTTCGACGACGGTCCGCCGCCGACCGGGTTGCGGCATTGCATCAACGGTGTCGCCTTGACCTTCAAGCCGGCGACGGCCTGAGGATGGCTGCGCCCCTGACTTTGTCGGAGAGCGCTAGAGCATCGGACCCAAAAGTGCGAAGCGGTTTTGGGAAAATCCGATGCTCAAACAAAAAGTTGGAGCGGTGGAGTGTCCGCCGCTCCAAGACTTCGTAATGGTTGATTTTGCGCATGACCCCGAAATCGCTTTTCGGGGTCATGCGCGAGGGCGCCAGGCGGGGGATCCAGCGCGCCTCAATG
Organism: Mesorhizobium sp. M0563; assembly: GCF_040321065.1. NCBI lineage: Bacteria > Pseudomonadati > Pseudomonadota > Alphaproteobacteria > Hyphomicrobiales > Phyllobacteriaceae > Mesorhizobium > Mesorhizobium sp. M0563. The sequence goes on along the minus strand of NZ_JAMYQV010000006.1, from coordinate 222,144 downwards.
GCCTCCGCCACCGCCGCCCTGAGCGGCTGGCTTGCGGATCACCAGGGTGAAGAGCCCAAGCGTCGCGAACAAAACCGTCAGCATGAAGAATACGTCCATGAACGACAGCAGCGACGCCTGCTGCTGGACCATGCCTGACAGTTTGGAGATGGCCGCCTTGGAGGCGTCGAGCCCGGCGGTCTGCTCGAAGTTGAGCGTCATGTTCTGCAGCTTCTGCTGCGCAGCGGCACTTCCCCATTGCACGTGCTCGGAGAGCCTGGCGTAATGGAAGGCATTGCGGTCGATCAGCACGGTGTTGATGACTGCCAGGCCGACGGCGCCGCCGAGATTGCGGGTCAGGTTGAACAGGCCAGACGCATTCTTCAGCCGCTCCGGCGGCAAGGTTCCGAGCGCAATGTTGTTGATCGGCACCATGCAAAGCATCATCGAGCAGCCGCGCAGGATCTGCGGGATCAGCAGTTCATAGAAATCCCAGTCGGCGGTGAGATGCGTCATCCACCAGGTCCCCGTGGCGAAGCCGAAGAAGCCGATCATCATCATGATGCGCGGGTCCATCTTGTTCGACAGGATGCCGGAGATCGGCGCGGTGAAGAACATGGCCAGGCCGCTGACGAACAGCGCCTCGCCGATCATCATCGAATCGTAGCCGCGGATGCGCCCCAGGAACACCGGATAAAGATAGGTCAGACCGTAGAGGCCGATGCCGACGACGAAGGAGAACAGCGAGCCGAAGGCGAAATTGATATTGCTGAAAGCCCTCAGATCGACAATCGGCTCCTCGGCGGTGAACGCGCGCCAGAAGAACAGCACCGCGCCGAAGGTCATGATGACGGCGCAGACGAACACCGCCTGATCCTGCAGCCAGTCGTTATTGGGACCTTCCTCCAGCACATATTCCATGCAGCCCAGGAAGGCGGCCATACCGGCAAGCCCCCACCAGTCGAACTTGCTGAACAGCTTGAGATTGGGTTTGTCGAAGTCGATCAGCGACCAGGCGGCCGTCGTCACCAGAATGCCGGGCACGACGTTGACCAGGAACAGCCAGTGCCAGGACATGGCATGGCTGATATAGCCGCCGACTGTCGGGCCGATGGTTGGCGCCAGCGTCGCCACCAGGCCGATCATCGGCGAGACGATAGCGCGACGCGACGGTGGGAAGATGGTGAAGGCGGCTGCAAAGACGCTCGGGATCATGCCGCCGCCGATGAAGCCCTGCACGGCGCGGTAGACGATCATCTGGTCGATATTGGTTGCGGTCGCCGCCAGCGCGCTGGCCGCGGTGAACCCTGCCGCCGAGATCGTGAACAGCACGCGCGTCGACAGCATCCGGCTGAGGAAGCCCGACAGCGGGATCATCACCACCTCGGCAATCAGATAGGCCGTCTGCACCCACGGAATCTCGTCCGAACTGGCGCTCAGGCCCGCCTGGATCTCAGCCAGCGAGGCCGAGACGATCTGGATGTCCAGGATCGCCATGAACATGCCGAACACCATTGCCAGGAAGGCGATGACGCGGCGTGTCGAGATGTGGTCGACCGGCACCGGCATGGCTGGCGCCGGCGCCGATCCTGCAGTTAGGGTTGCGGTCGCCATGACCTTTGCTCCCGGTTCCGCTTTACTTCGATGCCGAAGGCGCCGTGCGGCTGTCGACGGCGACGACGACGCTCAGGCCAGCTCGCAGCTTGCCCGTCTTCAGCACATCCGCTGGCACGTCGATGCGAACCGGAACGCGCTGCACCACCTTGGTGAAATTGCCTGTGGCGTTCTCCGGCGGCAGCAGCGAGAACACTGCTCCTGAAGCCGGCGCCAGCGACGACACGGTACCCTCGATGTCCTGGCCGTCGATCGCGTCGACCGACACTCTGACCTTTTCACCAGGCACCAGCCGGGCAAGCTGCGTCTCCTTGAAATTGGCGACGATGTAGAGCTTGTCCATTGGCACGATGACGGCGAGCTTCTGTCCAGGGCTGATCAGGTCACCCTGCTCGACCGAGCGGTTGCCGACCACGCCGTCATAGGGTGCGCGCAGCACGGTGAAGGACAGGTCCCGCACCGCCTTGTCGTGGGCAAGCTGCAGCGAGGCCAGCGTGCTGGCCGATTCCGTACGCTGCGCCTGGAGCACGCCGATATTGGCCTGAGCCGCCGCGATCTGCGCGTCGGCGCCGGCAAGTGCGGCATTGGCTTGCTCGACCGCCGTCTGGGCATCGTCCAACTGGGCCTGGGTGCCGACGCGGGTCTTGAGCAGCTGGGCGGCCCGCGCTTGGACGCGCTTGGCATTATCGGCCGCGGCCTGGTCGGCGGTCTTCTGCGCCTGCGCCTGCTTGAGCGAGGCGCGCGCCGCCTCAGTCTGGGCATCGATGCGGTCGAGCGTCTTGCTCAACGTGGCGATCTGCGCCTCGGCCTGGGCAACGGCTATCTTGTAGTCGCCGTCATCGACGATCAGCAGCGGGTCGCCGGCCTTCACTTGCTGGTTCTCGGTCACTTTGACCTGATCGACATAGCCCGAGATTTTTGGCGAGATGAACGCCGTGTCGGCCTGGACATAGGCGTCGTCGGTCGTGATCATAAAGCGCCCGTCGGTCCAGTAATCATAGCCATACCAGGCGCCGGCGCCCAGCAGGGCCAGGCCGATGATGGGCAACAACATCGAGCGCATCGAGCGCTTCTTTTTGGCGGGAGCCAGCGGGGTGACGTCGGCGGGTTTGACAGGGGCTTCCGGCGCTTCGATCGCAGGCTGGACCTTGGCACTGGGGAAAGGGCGGACTTCGGCACTGGTGGGCGCGTTCGAGGACATGATATCTCTCTAAATTAACTGGCGCTGAATTTTGTCAGACTGAACCGTTCGGTTCGATCTCGACATTGACTTAGCGCTTAAAGAGGACCATATCAAGAGCAATCGAACCGGATGGTTCGAATTATTTTACGAGGTGTGACATTATGGCCGAAGCCCCCAAGGCCGCTCCTTTGCCTGATTCAGACCCATTGCCCAGCACTGGCAAGGACCAGTGCGATCTGCTGGACAGTCTGCCCCGCGGCCGTCCGGCCGCGGGACAAGACCCGGTCAAGCGCAGCCAGATCATCGACGGTGCGCGCCGTGTCTTCATCGACAAGGGCTTCGAAGCCGCGTCGATGAACGACATCACCCGCGAGGCCGGCGTGTCCAAGGGCACCATCTATGTCTACTTCGCCAACAAGGAAGAGCTGTTCGAAGCGCTGATCGAGGAAGAGCGCGGCACGATCTTCAAGAACATGTACGAGGTGCTCGACCAGATTGGCGACCTTCGCCAGACGCTGGTGAAGTTCGGCATCGTGCTGTCCATGAAGATCACCTCGGCCAGGGTCATCCTGGCGCAGCGGACGGTGATCGGCGCGTCGGAACGGATCCCGGAGCTTGGCGCCCGGTTCTACGAACGCGGCCCGAAGCGCGGCCATGACCGGGTTGTCGTTTTCCTCAACATGGCTATCGAACGCGGCCTGCTGAAGATCGACGATGTCGAGCTTGCCGCCTATCAGTTCACCGAGCTGTGCCTGGCCGGTCTTTTCCGCCAGTGCATATTCGCCTATCGCACCAAAGCGCCAAGTGCGGCCGAGATCGAACATATCGTCAGGTCGGGCGTCGATGTGTTCCTGAAGGCCTACGGCACCGAACAGCTTGCAGAGCAGGAACGGACCTCCAGCCCCGCCTGACCAGCCGTCGGATTCCGTTGCCTATCCGCCGTTGGCGGCGAGCACGATCGCCGCACGCAATTCTTCGAGGCCTTCGCTCTTTTCCGACGACGTGGCGAGCACGAAGGGAAAGGCCGCCGGGCGTTTCTTGATCTTCTGCAGCGTTTCCTCGATCAGCCGTGGTACCCCCGCCGCCTTGATCTTGTCGGTCTTGGTCAGCACGATCTGATACGACACCGCCGCCTTGTCGAGCAGCGACAGCACCTCGTCGTCCTTGGCCTTGATGCCATGGCGGGCGTCGATCAGCACGTAGACGCGCTTCAGCGTCACCCGGCCCTTCAGGTAGTCGAACACGAGCTTCGTCCACTCGTCGACCTTTTCCTTCGGCGCCGTGGCGTAGCCATAGCCCGGCATATCGACCAGTGCCATCGGCGGCAGATCGGCGCCTTCTCCCGAAAATCCGCCCGGCACGAAATAGTTGAGCTCTTGCGTCCGGCCCGGCGTGTTGGAGGTGCGCGCCAGCCCCTTCTGGTTGACCAGCGCATTGATCAGCGACGATTTGCCGACATTGGAGCGACCGGCAAAGGCGATCTCGGGTGGACCCTCCGGCGGCAGGAATTTCATCGCCGGCACGCCGCGGATGAAAATCCAGGCTCGCGTGAACAATTCGATGCCGATCATGGTCTTGTTCAACGTGTTCAAACCGCTGCCTCCAGAAGAAAAATGTTGCTGCCACGAATGGCATCGAGATTGCGGCTGACCTTTTCCACCGGCCAGTGCCACCACGCCAGCGCCAGCAGCCGCCGGATGGTCCTGTCATCGAAGCGCATCTTCACCACCTTGGCCGGATTGCCGGCGACGATCGCATAGGCCGGCACATCGTGCGTCACCACCGACTTTGCCGCCACAATGGCGCCGTCGCCGATCTTGACGCCCGGCAGCATCACCGCTTCCATGCCGATCCAGACGTCGTTGCCGACGATTGTGTCGCCACGCACCTCCTTCGACCATGTCGCCGGGTCGAAGCCTTCCTCCCAGCCGTGGCCAAAGATGTTGAACGGATAGGTCGAAAAGCCGGACATGGCGTGATTGGCGCCGTTCATGATGAAGCGTGCGCCCTCGGCGATGGCGCAGAACTTGCCGATGACCAGCCTGTCGCCGATGAATGGATAATGATGCAGCACGCATTTTTCGGCGAATTTGTCGGGTCCGTCCGGATCGTCATAATAGGTGAAGTCGCCGATCTCGATATTCGGCGCCGTCACCAGCGGTTTCAGAAAGCCGACGCGCGTGTGCAACGGGATCGGATGCTTGATCGATGGATTGGGTCCGGTCATATCGAGCTCCGTCGAGCACCTGCCAGGCAGGTCAAAATAGCGCGATCTGTCCCGCAGTACCAATCGCTTAATCCAGGCCGGCAGCTTGTGCAAAAAGCCCCGGACGAACCGGGGCTTTCTGGTTTCGCATTATCGGAGCGCCGGCTATTCCGCCGGCGACGGTTTCTTGCGGAACAGCGCGACCAGATTGTCCCACAATTCGATCTTGGCGCCCTGCCGCTTCATGATCACGCCCTGCTGCAGGATCGACAACGTGTTGTTCCAGGCCCAGTAGATGACGAGGCCGGCCGGAAAACCCGCCATCATGAAGGTGAAGATCACAGGCATCCAGGTGAAGATTGCCGCCTGCGTCGGGTCCGGCGGCGTCGGGTTCATGCGCATCTGCAGGAACATCGTCACGCCCATGATCAGAGGCCAGACGCCGATCATCAGCATGTGCGGCAAGGTGATCGGGATCAGCCCGAACAGGTTGAAGATCGATGTCGGATCCGGCGCCGCCAGATCCTGGATCCAGCCGAAGAACGGCGCGTGCCGCATCTCGATGGTGATGTAGAGCACCTTGTAGAGCGAGAAGAACACCGGGATCTGCAACGCCACCGGCCAGCAACCGGCGAGCGGATTGATCTTCTCGGTCTTGTACAGCTCCATCATCGCCTGCTGCTGCTTCATCTTGTCGTCCGCGTATTTCTCGCGGATCTCGAGCATCTTGGGCTGCACCTTCTTCATGTTCGCCATCGACGCATAGGACTTGTTGGCGAGCGGGAAGAACAGCGCTTTGACGATGACGGTGGTGGCGAGGATCGCCAGGCCGAAATTGCCGAAGAATTTGTAAAGCGTGTCGATCAGCCAGAACATCGGCTTGGTGATGAAATAGAACCAGCCCCAGTCGATCAGCAGGTCGAACTGGCGAATATGACGGTCCTTTTCATAAGCGTTGATCGTCGAAACTTCCTTGGCGCCGGCGAATATCTCCGACTCCACGGTCGTCGATTGCCCGGGAGCGACCGTGACGGGATCGGACAGGAAATCGGACTGGTAGCTGTGCGGATGGGGCCCGCTTTTGAACTCGAAATAAGAGAATTTGGGCTGAAATTCGCGGCCGCTAGGCGGCACCAGGGTCACCGCCCAATACTTATCGGTGATGCCCAGCCAGCCGTCGGTCGACTTGCCTGGCTTGTATTCCTTTTCCGATTCGACGCTGGAGTATTTGTATTCCTGCAGGCCCTCGCTTCCGGTAACGCCGATCAGGCCCTCGTGCAGCACATAGGTGCTGGCGATGGCCGGCTTGTCGAAACGCGTAACGCGGCCATAGTTCGACAACGTCGCCGGCGCCGAGCCGCCGTTCTGAACCGTGTCGGATACGGTGAACATATATTGGGCGTCGACGGAGAAGGTGCGCTTGAAGGTCAGGCCCTTGTCGTTGGTAAAGGTCAGCGTGACCGGCGTCGCCGGTGTGAGCGTCGCCTTGCCGTCGGTCTGCCAGACCGTGTCGGGGCCGGGCAGCGTGCCCACATCCGGCGCGCCAGAAAAGCCGATCTCGGCGAAATAGCCGTTCGGCAGGGACGCCGGGTTGAGCAACGCGATCTCGGGCGAGGTCTTGTCCACCGTCTCCCTGTAATGCTTGAGCCGGAGGTCATCGAGGCGCGCACCGGTGAGGTTGATCGAACCTTCGAGGCTCGGCGTGTCGATCTTGACGCGGCTGGTCGAGGCAATCGCCTGGTCGCGGCCGGCCGGCGTCACCGCGTCGCCGCCAGGCGCGCTCGGAATGGCGCCCGGCTGCACCGGTGTTTCGCTGGCGCCCGGACTGGTGCCTTGGGCGGCCTTCTTCTGCTCCGCCACGCGCTGTTCTTCGATGCGGGCGGCCTCACGCTGCATCTCGCTGCGCGGCATCACATAGAAATATTGCCAAAGCGCCAGGATCAGCACCGACAGTGCGATGGTGATAAAGAAGTTGCGGTTGTTTTCCATCGAAGCCCTTGGCCTATCGTGTTCCACGCAATCTGCGGGAGAGTTCGGCCTTCAACTGGCCAAACGGAGTGGTAAGCACGTCTTCGCGCCCGACGATGACATAATCATTGCCGGGCGCCATGTCATCCGCGGCATGCCTGCGCACGGCCTCTCTCAGCCGCCGCCGGATGCGGTTGCGAACGACGGCATTGCCGACCTTCTTGGTGACCGTATAACCGACGCGCGGCGCCTCGCCGTCGCCGCGATCCAGAACCTCGACGAGGACAAGCCGCCCGCGGCGCTTTTCGCCACGGCGGACGGCCAGGAATTCCGCGCGCTTCAGAAGCCGCTTGGGATGGGCACCCGTTGGCTTGCCGGTTGCGGGCAACGATCTTGTCTCTCGCTTGGTGCTCAGGCGCTGAGACGCTTGCGGCCGCGGTTGCGGCGGGCTGCGACGACGCCGCGGCCACCTTTGGTTGCCATGCGGGCGCGGAAACCGTGCCTGCGTTTGCGGACGAGTTTGGACGGCTGGTAAGTACGCTTCATTTGTTTAAATACCGCGGGGTGCGGCCCTTCTTGATTCTGTCACTTTGTAACAGGAGCTTTGCCGGGCCGGTTTTGGCGCGATCGAAACCGCGCCGGGACGAATGGCCCGAGCGTGAGCGGGCTTATAGAAAGAAGGGTTTTGGAAGTCAATCCAGCCTGTCGGGCCGGCGTTGTCGGACTGGCAGGGAAGTCCTTGCGGCCCTTTGTCCGGCTTCGATCAAGGATGAATTTGGCAAAAAAGCCGCAATCGCCTAATCTTGCCCGATCAAGCGATCGTGAAGACGAGCAGTCCTTAAGACAAGCAGCCGTGATGACAGGCAGCCGTGACGACGAGCATGAGTGAAGTCCCACCAACCGACGAAAGCATCGCCCGGGCGAAGGCGGCCACCCGCAGGGTGCCGCTGGCGCGCGGCCTGTCGACGAAGCTGCTGCTGCTCACCATCGTCTTCGTGCTCTTGGCCGAAATCCTCATCTTCGTGCCCTGGATCGCCAGCTACAGGCTGAGCTGGCTGAAGGAGAGGCTGAGCACCGCCGCCGCGGTTTCCATCGTCCTGGTGCAGGGCGAACCTGCCTCGCTGTCGCGTGCCGCCCAGAACGACGTACTGATGGCGATCGGCGCCAAGGCGATCGCCGTGCGCGACGGCGGCGTCTCGCGGCTGCTGGTCGTGGCCGAAATGCCGCCGCAGGTGGACGAGCATATCGATATCGCCAATGTCGGCATGATCAAGGGCATGACCGGCGCGCTGGACACGCTGTTTTTCGGCGGCAAGAGGATGCTGCGCGTTTTCGGACCGGTCGGCGACAGCGACAAGGAGTTCGAGCTGATCATGCCCGACCACCGCCTGCGCAATGCCATGCTGATCTATTCGCGCAACGTCGCCTTCGTCTCGCTGCTGATTTCGCTGTTCACCGCCATGCTGGTCTACGCCGCGATAGACCTGATCATGATCGGCCCGATCAGGACGATGACGCGCTCGATGCTGTCCTTTTCCGAGGCGCCCGACGATCCCGGTCGCATCATTCACCCCGCCGCCCGGGCCGACGAGATCGGCGTCGCCGAACGCGAGCTGTCGCAGATGCAGGAGCGGCTGCAAAAGATGCTGACCGAGCAGAAGCACCTGGCCGATCTCGGCCTGGCCGTGTCGAAGATCAACCACGACATGCGCAACATCCTTGCCTCGGCGCAGCTGATGTCGGACCGCCTGCGCCAGGTAAAGGACCCGACTGTTCAGGCCTTCGCGCCAAAACTGCTGCGCGCGCTCGATCGCGCCGTGTCCTATTCGGAAGGCGTGCTGTCCTATGGCCGCACCCAGGAGCCGCCGCCGTCGCGTCGCAGGCTGCGGCTGCGCCAGTTGGTCGAGGACGTCCAGGGCCTGCTCGACATCGAATGCGGCATCGAATTCGTCAACGCCGTCGATCCGGTGCTCGAGGTCGACGCCGATTCCGATCAGCTGTTCCGCGTGCTCACCAATCTTAGCCGCAACGCCGTGCAGGCGATGGCGGCGGACACCGAGAGCGCCGTAGTGCGCCGCCTGACCATATCGGCCGAGCGCATCGGCAGCGTCAGCCGCATCGTCGTCACCGACACCGGCCCCGGCCTGCCGCCGAAGGCGCGCGAAAACCTGTTCGCGGCGTTTCGCGGCTCGGCCCGCAGCGGCGGCACCGGCCTTGGCCTGGCGATCGCCCATGAATTGATCCGCGCCCATGGCGGCACGGTGGAGCTGGTCGAAAGCATCGGCGGCCGCACCACATTCGCCGTCACCATTCCCGACCAGCCGGTCCGGCTCGACCAAGCCCGCAACGGCCTGCGCCGCCCGGCGTAACGAACCGTTTCGTTACGGACCGTTTCAATTCGCAAATGGTTGGTCCGGGACTAAGAGTCATCGGCTCGGCCGCCGTGCAACGGCTTGTTTCGTTACGGACCGTTCCGATTGGCAAATGACCGATCCAAGACGACGACCTATCGGCTCGGCCGCCGCGTGACGCGATCTTACCTTCGCCGGCCGGCGCATGACGGCAAAACGTGACGGCAAAACTTTTGGCCAGGATCGGCTTGCTTTTCGCAAATTCAGTCGCTAGGGAACAGCTCACATTCGCGGCCGGTCGCCAGGATCGGATCGCGGGGCTATGCAAAGCATGGCCTGTTGCGCGCCCGTAGCTCAGCTGGATAGAGCACCAGACTACGAATCTGGGGGTCAGGAGTTCGAATCTCTTCGGGCGCGCCATTTGTAATGTACATCCCAATCCACCGGCATCGATGGACCGCTTAGCCGCTCATCATTGCCATCGTGGTGGCGCTTTAGCAGTTACCGGCAAATCTGCGGGATTCCCGGCGCTGAGAAACGACTTCTCCTTGGGGGATGAGCCACGGCTGGTCGGCTGATGTTTAGGACCGCCTTGCATGCAGGCGACTGCATGCGCTGCCGCCGCCCGCCACGGCGGCGGCGAACTCGATCACACGTGCGTTGCCGCTATCGAGCATTCGTACTAACCTCGCCCTTCTTGAAATCGTGCCGGGTCCTCAGGCTTGCCTTGGGAGATGCTAATGCGCGGGTTCTTGCCTTTCATTCTGTTGGTGCTTCTACACATTCCGATTGTATCGCATGCCGCCTCCATCCACGACGCCGCCATGAAGGGCGATGTCGCCGGGATCACGGCAGCGCTCGACGCTGGTGCCGGCGTCGATGAGAGCGACGGGGGCGCGACACCACTCTATCTTGCGGTTAGGGGCGGGCATTTTGCGGCGGCAAAACTGCTCATGGAACGCGGTGCCGACGTTAACGCCGCCCCGACGCCGCTTTTGGGGCCTGCGCTCATGCCGGCTTTGGCAAAACGCAGGATCGACCTGATCAATCTGTTGCTGGATGGGGGCGCAAATCCAAATTCGAAGCGCAGCCGCGAAAACGCTATCCACATCGCGGTGAATCTCGGTTGTTTCGACTGCGTGAAGGCACTCGTCGAGGCCGGCGCGGACGTGAATGCGAAGACAAAGGACGGCAAGACGCCGCTCCATCTGGCAAAATTCAAGAGGCAACGCGAAGTCGCTGACTATCTCATGTCGCACGGCGTCGTCTTGCCAACACCAGCTCCGATCTCGATGAAGTTGGCTACTGCCGATGTCGAGAAAGGCCGAACCTACTTCACCCGCCTGTGTGCCGGTTGCCACAATGCCGAGCCACAGGGAGCGACCAAGACGGGACCCAACTTGTGGAGCGTCGTCGGTCGCGACAAGGCGTCTGTGGCAAAAATGCGTTACTCCGACGCTTTGCTCGACTGGGAGGGTGTATGGACGTACGAGGATCTGAACAGATATCTCTTCGGACCCATGCTCACCACGCCGGGCGTTTACATGGAGACGCCTGGTGTCCCGGACGAGACCGAACGGGTCGACCTGATCGCGTACTTGCGCACACTCAGCGACAAGCCGATCCCGCTGCCCTGAACGTTAGCCCCAGGAGGGCCGCGGCCGGATTGCGCCCAACGCCGATGAGCGCTCGAATTCTGCATGGAGGTCACTTCGCTTCCCCTTGACGAATGACCGGTTGGATCCGATTTTGGCTGTTCAGGGGTGGCAAGGGACAGTTTATGGCGCGCAAGGCGGACCTTCGGCTCCGAGCGGTGATCTGAGAAATCGATAGGCGCAGCAATAACATACGAGTTCCCAGTTTCATCCTCTTCGGGCGCGCCATCAATCCAATGCACGGCCCGCGTCATGGGGCCTCTCGGGCGCGGTGAGCTCATAGCCGCCCGACTATGACCGTGACCGGCGCCGGTGGTCGGAGGGTCGCGAGGGCTGAGCGCCATCCCTGCCAAAAGAGGGGATGGTCTGCTGATGCCGACTCAGTCGGCCTGCTTGATCTCCGGACCCGGTTCAGTCGGCGGCGCTGGCGTGCAATCCTGGCCGGTGCATTCCTGCACGGGATCTTTCGCCGGCGGGAGACAGTTTTGGCCTTCACAATGAACGGGCGGCTGCACTGTTGCGGCTTTGTTGTTCGGCGGCACAGGCCGATCCTCAGCGCGAACGGTAGGCATTCCAAGGTCGATCATGGCCGTGCACAAGAGCGCAATCCGAAGCAAATTCATTTCCGCCTCCGCAACTGACAGCCAGATGCAGACTACACGTTTGACCTGCGGCCAACATCCTGTCACCCGCGAACGGCGTTAACAGCGCGTTTCATTGCTGGCCAGCAGGGCGCGCGATTGAGATCGAGTGTCGTCCTCTTCCTAACAAACATCGCCAGGAACAGGCGTTCGGCGTGAGATGGCTGAAGCCAACCTTCCGATTTTCCGATACGCTCGTTTGAGGGTTTGAGGTGCCTTAGGGCTTTCGCGCATTCGAGGTTCTTCAGGTCTTTCACGGGGGAACATACATGATGGCATTCAACAGCGTCCGCTTCCAGGTCAAGCCGGGAAGTGAAGACGAATTCGTCGAACTGTTCAGCAGCGCTCCGCGCAATTTCGAGGGATTGCGAAAAATGGCTCTCATCAAATCCGGAGATGGCGCCTTCTTTTCGATTGGAGAGTGGGACACTTTCCAGCACATGGTCGATGCTCGGCCCAAAATGCTAGGCAATCTTGATCGGTTCCGGCATACGTTGCAGCAGCTTGAAGGCGGATATACGGATGCTGTTTCCGGCGAGGCCGTCTTCGAAACGGACGGCAGGAGCGGCGGCAGGTCGGTGTAGTGTTCGCATTTCGACAAAGCTTATGCCGTGCGCATCTCCCGCCACTCACCTAAACCGCACATTCCCCCTGGAAAGCTCGGCCACCGACCTGCATCCCATCAGCCGCATGCCGCGTTCGATTTCGGTTCGCATCAGGCCGAGCGCCCGTTCGACGCCGGCCTGTCCGGCGGCTGCCAGCGGGAACAGATAATACCGCCCGACGCCGACGGCCTTGGCACCCAACGACAGGGCTTTCAGCACATGCGTGCCGCGCTGGACGCCGCTGTCGATGATCACGTCTACCTTGTCGCCCACCGCGTCGACGATCTCCGACAGCTGGTCGAACGGGCTGCGCGAGCCGTCCAGCTGCCTGCCGCCATGATTTGACAGAACGATGCCGGTGCAGCCGATGTCGACCGCCTTGCTGGCATCGGCAACGCTCATGATCCCCTTCAGGCAGAACTGGCCGTTCCAGAAGCGGACCATGTCTTCGACGTCCTTCCAATCCAGCGATGGATCGAGGATCTCCGTGAAATAGCGGCTGATGGAAAGCGCTCCGCCGCCGAGATCGATATGGCCGTCCAATTGCGGCAGGCTGAACTTGTCGTGCGTCAAATAGTCGATGGCCCATCTCGGCTTGATCGCGAACTGCATCATGCCGCCGAGCGTAAGCCGAAAGGGGATGGAAAAGCCGGTCCGCAGGTCACGCTCGCGGTTTCCGCCGGTGACGCTGTCGACGGTCAGCATCATCACCTCGACGCCGGACGCCTTGGCGCGCTCCATCATGGCGCGGTTCAGGCCGCGATCCTTATGGAAATAGAACTGATAAACCTGCGGCGTCCGGTGCTTGCGGACTTCCTCCAGGCTGACCGTCCCAAGCGACGAGACGCCAAACATCGTCCCGAACTTCTCCGCCGCCGCGGCGACGGCGCGCTCGCCGCTATGGTGAAACAGCCGCTGGAGAGCCGTCGGCGAGCAATAGACCGGCATCGCCAGTTTCTGGCCCATGACGGTGACCGACATGTCGATCTGCCCGACACCGGCAAGCACGTTTGGGACGAGGTCGCAGTCCTCGAACGCAGCCGTGTTGCGCCGCAGCGTCGTCTCGTCGTCCGCGCCGCCATCGATATAGTCGAAGATCGGTCCTGGCAGGCGCTGTCTGGCCAGCCTGCGAAAGTCCTGAAAATTATAGCAGCTTTGCAACCTCATAGGGCTCAATCGGATCTATGCGGGGCGCGATGTCAAGCCTATGCAATTGTCGATCGCCCACTATTCCGCCGCCTCGCGTCAGCCCGCCACCGCGCCAACCGACTCCCGCTCCACCAGCGGGCATTCGAGCTTGGTGATGGGATGGCGGCCACGACCGGGAGGGGCGGGGACTTCCAGCTGCTCGATCGCCCATTGCCCCATCGCCATATGCGGCAGGATCGACGTCGTCAGCGGGGGGAACAGATGGCGCGCGATCTCCTCGTCGTCATAGCCGACCACCGAAATATCCTGGGGGATGTGCAGGCGGGCCTCCTTCAGCGCCTCGTAGCAGCCGATCGCGGTGCGGTCGTTCTGGCAGAAGATGGCGGTCGGCCGGTCTTTCAGCGCCAGTAGCTTGATGGTCGCGGCATAGCCGGCGCTCGCCGACCAATCGCCTTCGACGACCAAGGCCGGGTCGAACGGGATGTCGGCTGTCGCCAGCGCCCGGCGGTAGCCCTTCAGCCGGTCCTGCGCCGCCTGCATCCATGGCTCGCCGGTGATGGTGGCGATACGGCGATGGCCATGGCTGATCAGGTGCCGGGTCGAGCTCTGGCCGCCGGCGATCTCGCTCGGCACCACGGCGGGGAAGGCATAGTCGGCGGTGTAGCAGTTGAGCAGGATGACCGGAATGTCGAGGCCGTAGAGATACTCCGGCGCGACGATCTCGCGGGTGAAGATGGTCATGTAGATCAGCGCCGAAATGCCCTGCTTGGTCAGCGCCGCGATGGCCCGGGGCTCCATCACCTCGTCGCCCATGGTCTGCGCCACCAAAAGTACATTGCCAGCGTTCCACGAGGCTTGCCGCGCCCCTTCAATGGCGACGACCGCCTCCGGGCTGGTCGCCAATTGGTCGACGGCGAAGCCGATCACGCCATCCAGCCCGTCAAAAGCGGCAACCGGGGCTCGCAGGGCGGAAAACACCGGCGGCGCATAACTGAGGGCCCGCGCCGCCTCTATCACCCGCTCACGAGTTTGCTGCGATAGCCTGATGCCCGGCGTGTTGTTGAGGACGAACGAAACCGTCGCCTGCGAACAACCGGCGGCCCTGGCGATGTCGGTCATGGTAACGCGGCCTCTGGGGTTTTTCCCGGACGGCTTGCGCCGCCTGGTACCCTCAAGGACGGGATCGCGCAGTGGTTCGTTCATGTCATTCGTCCCTCAAATCTCGCATTTATAAGGTAAAGCGATGCTAATAGATATAAGTGCCCTCTTAAGTGATTTAGTCGCGAATCCGACGTGACATCGCATTGGGAGGCTTCTCCTTTCTTGTGAGAATCCCGATTAAACTAATACTCTTTACTAATATCCGGCGGCCCTATAACGTCAATCCATCATGCTCGGACGAACATCGGACCCGCGCATGTTCGGAACGTAAGCCAGCCTGGTGGCGGACAGTTCCCGTCAACCGAAGCTCGCCTGCCGTTTCGAGGAAATGTCAGACAAATCGGACTATTTACGAACGACGAATGAGTCTCTAAAGTCGACGATCGCGGCTGGAATGGCGTCGTTCTTCGCTGCCGGAACCCTGAGGAGGAGGGCGTCCAAGCCGCGCCGGCACGTTCATCATCAGCGAAAATTACTGAGTCAAATGGGAGGTTGAATATGAAATCTGCGATACGAAATGCGTCCGTCGCCGCTGCGGCCCTGCTGCTCGGCCTGTCCGTCAGCGCAATTGCGCGGGCCGACGACAAGCCGACACTGGCCTTCGTCGTCAACGGCGCTTCCGATTTCTGGAAGGCTGCCGAAGCCGGGGTCAAGAAGGCTCAAGGCGAATTGCCCAATTACAATCTAGAACTCAAATATCCGGAGCAGTCCTCGGTCGCCATCCAGCAGCGCCTGATGGACGATCTGGTGACGGCCGGTGTTAAGGCGATCATGGTCTCGGCCGTCGATCCCAAGACGTCGACCGACGGGCTGAACAAGATCGCCTCGGAAACGGCGTTGTTCACCACCGACAGCGATGCACCGCAGACCAAGCGCGTCGCCTATATCGGCTCGTCCAATGTCGATGCCGGCAAGCAGGCGGCAGAGATTGCCAAGAAGGCGATGCCAGATGGCGGCAAATGCCTCGGCTTCGTCGGCCTGCTCGGCGCCGACAATGCCAAGGAACGCATCCAGGGCATGAAGGACGGCCTCACCGGCACCAAGATCGAACTGGTCGACGTGCGTGGCGACGATATCGACCAGGCCCGCGCTAAGAAGAACGTCGAGGACGCGCTGGTCGCCAGCCCCGACGTCACCTGCATGGTCGGCTTCTATTCCTACAACACGCCGCGTATCTATGAGGCGCTGCGCGATGCCGGCAAGCTCGGCCAGATCACCGTCGTTGGCTTCGACGACGATCCGATCACGCTGGGCGGCGTCAAGGAAGGCACCGTCGCCGCCACCGTCGTGCAGCAGCCCTTCGAATGGGCCTATCAGGGCATGAAGCTGATGGCCGCCTATCTCGAAGGCAACAAGTCGGGCGTTCCCGCCGATGGACTGATCATCATCCCGACCAAGATCATCGGCAAGGACGATGTCGACGCCTACGCCGCCAGCCTCAAGGCGATGTCTGGAAACTGAGCAAACTAGGTTGCGCCGGCTCAAGGTTCGCCTTGAGCCGGCGTTCTATTGACGGGCCTCGCGAGGCCCGTCAGTCTGAGTCCAAAACGGCTCACCGGCTGCTGTCAGGCGTGATGAATTATTCCGACCCATCCATCGTTGCATCCACGGACGCTCCGTTCCTGAGCCTCAACGGTGTGCGCAAGACCTATCCCGGCGTTGTCGCGCTGGACGGGTTCTCGATCGAGGTCAGGCCCGGCGAGGTCATCGGCCTGGTCGGCGAAAACGGCGCCGGCAAATCGACGCTGATGAAGATCCTCGGCGGCGTCACCAGGCCGGACACCGGCACCATCATTGTCGATGGCGCCGCCCATGACGGGCTGACTGTCGAGGCCAGCATCGGTTCGGGCATCGCCTTCGTCCACCAGGAACTCAACCTGTTCGAAAACCTCGACGTTGCCGCCAATATCTTCTTCGGCCGCGAACCGCTGCGCGCCGGCCCGCTCAAGCTGGTCGACCGCGCCAGGCTGCGAGCGCTGGCGGCGCCGCTGCTCAAACGCGTGGGCGCCAATTTCTCGGCCGATACGCCGGTATCGGCGCTGTCGCTGGCCCAGCAGCAAATGGTCGAGATCGCCAAGGCGCTGTCGATCAAGGCAAGGCTGGTTATCCTCGACGAGCCGACCTCGAGCCTGCCGATCGCCGAAACCGACAAGCTGCTTGGTGTCATCAAGGCGCTGAAGGCAGACGGCATCAGCGTCATTTTCATCTCACACCGCCTGCACGAGGTCGAGCGCGTCGCCGACCGCGTCGTCGTGCTCAGGGACGGCATGCTCGCCGGAACTTTGCCGAAGAGCGCCATCAATCACGACCAGATGGTCAAGCTGATGATCGGCCGCATGCTCAAGGAGAGGGAGAAGGCCGCAGAATCGGCGCGCCCGCCGGGCTCTGTCGCGCTGTCGGTCAAGGCCATTCGCACCGCCGCCTATCCCGACCGGCCCGTCGACCTCGACGTCAGGCATGGCGAGATCCTCGGCCTTGCCGGTCTCGTCGGCTCCGGTCGGACGGAGCTGGCGCGCGTGCTGTTCGGCATCGACAAGAGCTTTGGCGGCTCGTTCCAACTTGACGGAAAAGATCTGGTTCTTGGTTCGGCCGCGGACGCAGTGGCCAACGGTATTTTCCTCGTCCCGGAAGACCGCAAGCTGACCGGCATCCTGCTCGATCTGTCGATTGCCCAGAACATCTCGCTGCCCAATCTGCCGGCGCATTCGCGGCGCTCGCTGGTCTCGGCCAGCGCCGAGGCCGCCACCGCCGAGAAACAGAAGACCGATCTGGGCATCAGGGCGCCCTCCGTGCAGACGCGTACCGGCACGCTGTCGGGCGGCAACCAGCAAAAGGTCGTGCTGGCCAAATGGCTGGCGATGAAGCCGAAGGTGATGATCCTCGACGAGCCGACACGCGGCATCGACATTGGCGCCAAGGCCGAGATCTACGGGCTGATGCGGGCGCTGGCCGATGCCGGCGTCGCCGTGCTGATGATCTCCAGCGACATGGAGGAGGTGATCGGTGTTTCCGACCGCATCGCCGTCATGCATGAAGGCCAGATCTCCGGCATTCTCGACAAGGAACGGTTCAGCCAGGAAAACGTGCTGCTGCTGGCGGTCGGCAAGCAGCCGAAATAGTTCGCCGGCATTGGGAGACGACGATGAGCAAGAAAGATCTCGGCCTGCTGATCCTGATCCTGGCGGTCGGCGCGGTGGTAGCGATCATCAACCCGCGCTTCCTGCTGCCGATCAATCTCGCCAACACCTCGAACCTGATCGGGTTGTTCGGCATCCTGTCGATCGGCCAGGCTTTCGTCATCATCACGGGCGGCATCGAATTGTCGGTCGGCTCGGTGGTTGCGCTGCTCGGCGTGCTGTTCATCGACTTCATCGCCACGCGCGGCATGGCCTGGCCGGTCGCCCTGCCGCTGATCCTGGTGCTCGGCGGCATCATCGGGCTGGCGCATGGCTGGCTGATCACCCGGCTCAAATTGCAGCCTTTCGTGGTGACCTTGTGCGGCCTGCTGATCTATCGCGGCGTGGCGCGCTTCTATACCGCCGACGGCACCGCCGGCTTTGCCTTCGGACAGAACTTCCCGGAACTCGAGTTCCTGACGGCGGGGCGGTCCTGGGGCGTGCCGAACAGTTTCATCGCGCTGATCGTCATCGCCGTCGTCATGTGGGTGGTGCTGCACCGTTCGGTGTTCGGGCGATATCTCTACGCCATCGGCAAGAACGAGGAAGCGGCGAAATATTCCGGCATCCGCACCGGCCGCATCGTCATGGCCGCCTATGTCATCTGCGGCGTGCTGACGGCGCTGTCGGCTATCTATTTCGCCATGTACACACGCTCGATCTCGCCGGCGAGCCACGGCCAGTTCTACGAGCTCTACGCCATCGCGGCAGCGGTGCTCGGCGGCTTCTCGCTGCGCGGCGGCGAAGGCTCGCTGATCGGCGTCCTGCTCGGCACGGTGCTGCTGCAGGAGTTGCAGAACCTCGTCAACCTGCTCGGTATCCCGTCCTCGCTCAACTTCGCCGTGATGGGCGGGGTGATCCTCATCGGCGTTCTGGTCGACCAGCAATGGGGCGTGTTCAGGGCGCGGCGGCGGATGCTGGAAGCCACCCGCAAGGGCGTGGCGGGTGCTGCCGCGGAATGACGCAAAAATAGCTGGATGAAATACGCCGACTGCCATTGGCAGGCATGAAAAGGTCAGCCTGAGCTTCGCGACAGCAGTTCAGGTTAATCTCTATTTGGAACGAAACCCGTATCTGAGCGTTTATTTAAGCTTTGCTACGCGGAGGCGTCCCATGCCCATGAATCCAGTAAGTACCGCAAAGATAGGAACTCACCCCCTCCACCCGATGCTGATACCTTTTCCTGTCGCGTTTCTTGTCGGTGCCTTTGTCACCGACCTGGTTTTCTGGGGGACTGCCGACGCCTTCTGGGCACGGGCATCGATGTGGCTGATCGGGGCAGCTATCGTAATGGCGCTTCTCGCTGCGACAGCTGGTTTTATCGACTTCCTCAACGAGCCGCGCATTCGCGCCTTGTCCGACGCCTGGTACCACATGCTGGGCAACTTGACCGCGGTCGTTGTGGCTCTGATCAATTTCTACCTTCGCTATGCTCAAGGCGCCGAGGCCGCGGTCCGACCGTGGGGCGCGCTGTTGTCGTTCATAGTGGTCTGCATACTGCTGTTCACCGGCTGGAAGGGCTGGGAGATGGTCTATCGGCATCACGTTGCAGTTCTGGATACACCGGCGGATGCACCAGCGAAGCCTTCGACAACCACTAGCACGGATACTCATCACGCTGGTCGGGATCGGCACGCCGCATGAGGCCATGATCCCGAACAGTGGATACCGGTTTCCAAAAAGATATGGGTTAGACAAGTAGCGCCCATCCCGAATGCATCGGATGGGCGCGCCTTAGATGAGGCCCGACATGTCGGAGAAGGCCATGGCCTTGCGCAGCACCTCGGTGAAGCGCTCGCCGGCGGCTTCACGAGGGCCGCTATTGTCGATGGAGGTGACGCCCGGTCCGGACAGCGCCACATTGGCGCTGCGCGCCAGCCGTGCCAGCACTTCGCCGCGCGACTCGCGCCCGCGCAAGGCCAGCCGCTCGGCCAGGATCTCCGGTGCAGCCGTGATCTCGACGATAGCCAGATTGGCGTAGCGGTCCCGCAGCGTCGGGATGATCGCGCGCGAGACGTTGGCGATCGCGACACGGCCGTTGGAGACTGACCAGTCGACTTCGGCCGGGATGCCATAGCGCAGGCCATGCGCCTCCCAGGAAATCGCGAAGGCGCCATCCGCTTCGGCCTCGACGAAGGCAGCGTCGGCTAGCGTATCGTGATCCTCGGTGGCCGCATCGCTCGGCCGGGTGATCACCCGGCGAACGAACTCCAGTCGGCTCTCGTCGGCAAACATGGCGCGCGCATAGCCGATCACCGTGTCCTTGCCGGCACCGCTCGGTCCGACGACGGCGACGAAGACGCCGTCGCGGATTGGAAATCCCGCGGCGGACAATTCACGCTCGACCGATGCCGACACCATCATGCGACCCGCCGTCCCTGCCGCCACACCGTGCGGACAACCGGGACGTGATCGTCGACGCGCACGCGAACCAGATCGGCGCGCCGGCCGGGCTCGATGACACCGCGATCGGTGAGGCCGACAGCCTCGGCCGGGTTCTTCGACACCATCGCCACTGCCTGAGGCAACGAGATGCCCTCGACCACGTCGCCGAGGAAAAAGGCCGACTGGATCAGGCTGAACGGAATGTAGTCCGATGACAGGATATCGAGCAGGCCGTCGCCGGCCAGTGTGCGGGCCGAGACATTGCCCGAATGCGAAGCGCCGCGCATGACGTTCGGCGCGCCCATCAAAACGCCGAGCCCTGCCTCTTTCGAAGCCCGAGCCGCCTCCTCGGTGGTCGGGAACTCGGCGACACGGACGCCTTGCTCGATCGCTTCATCGACATGGCTGACGGTTGCGTCGTCATGGCTGGCGAGCACGATACCGCGCTCTTTGCACGCAGCGGCGATGAAGCTGCGGTTCGGGCTCGAGTTCTTCGCCGATTCCGCCATCCGCTTTTCGCAGAATTTCTGGAAATCGCGATCGGTCAGCTTCAGCTTGCGCTGGTAGTAATACGCATAGGTTTCGAGATCGACGAATTGCCGCTGTCCCGGCGCGTGGTCCATCAGCGACGCCAGCCTGACCCGCTCGTCGCCGTCGAAATTGGCGAAGGCTGTGAGGCAGTCCGGCGCCGAAACCTCGCAGCGCAGATGGATGAAATGGTCGGCCCTGAGCCGGTCCTGCTGGACGCTGTCCTCAATCGCCTCGGCCAGCTTGCGTATGTCGGCGGCCGTCAGGTCGGCGTCCTCGTCCATACCGACGCGCAAGGCGTCGAGCACGGTGGTGATGCCGGCGGTCGCCACCTGCGCGTCGTGGGCGAGCACCGCGGCGATCGGGTTCCAACGCACTTTCGGCCGTGGCGCGTAGTGGCCTTCGAGATGGTCGGTGTGGAGCTCGACCAGGCCAGGGATGATGAAGTCGCCGCCCATGTCCTCGCCGCTGCGGCCAGCGCGGGGAGCAATGTCGGCGATCACGCCGTCGCGCAGCACGATCGACCCTTCGACGATCTGGTCGGCAAGCACGATGCGGGCGTTGTCAAGAACGGTCTCGGCGGTCATTTCAGGCAGTCCTCGGAGCATTTTGCAGCCAACTGAAAATGGATTGGCGTCGCACAATGCGGTTAAAGGAAATAGTCATCTCAGGCAGTTCTTCTGGCCGGGCGGCGCCCGAGCGCGTGATGGGACAGCACCATGAACGGCGCACCCGGCTCAGTTTCGACAAACAGCGTCAGCGCGTCCACCGGCACCGGCCGTTGCAGCACGTCCGCAAACAGGCTGTCGATTGCTAGGCGAAGACGAGGGCTTTCCTGTGACGACACCCGGCCGGACAGGGTCATATGGAAACGAAACGTCTCGAAGACATAGGGGTAGCCCCATTGGCAGAGATTGCGGAACTCATCGGGCTTCAGCGAGTCGGGGCTGCGGCGTTCAATCTCCGCGTCTGTCAGCGGCGCGCGAAAGCGGTCGAAGCCGCGCACCACATCATCGGCGAAACGGTTGAGCCCCGGCAGCGGTGCTTCCGGCACGAGCGCGAAAAAGCTGTCGATCTGGCTGACGACGAGACGCGGGACCGTCACCACCGGCGTCGCCTCGGCAAAATCGTCGAGTGCGGCGCGAAGCGAGGCCTCCGTCTCGTTTGAAGCCAGCCGGAAGGGCGCCTTCAGCGTCGCATGAAAGCCGTAGCGGCGCGCCGAGGCGGTATGGAAGGCAACTTCCGCTGCCGACAACTCGCCCACCGCCTCGACCGGCCTCGTGGCGGCACCGAAGGGATCACGGCCGAGCCAATTGGCGGCGATCCGCGCCAGCGGTTCGTCCTGCAGGGGGGTGAAATAGATCGCGTAGCGCATCGAAGTTCCTCGTCAGCCCCGCTGCCATAGGCGATTTGCATGACGAAATGACGAAGCTTTGCAGCGTTTTCGGTAACAAAACGACACAGCCTGGTCATTAGCCGACGATTTTTTCGGCTTGGACCAGCGGTTGAGAAGCGAAGGGGAAACGGTCAGGCCATCAGCCATTCGTGCTCGGGCGCGTTGTGGAATTTCCACGTCCGCTTCGGTCCGGCCATGACGTTGAGATAATAGAGATCATAGCCGTGGCAGGCGGCGCAGGGGTGATAACCCTTGGGTACCAGCACGACGTCGCCGTCCTCGATCGCCATCGCCTCGTCGAGCGAACGAGAGCCGTTCTGGTCGGCATCGGTGTAGACGCGCTGGAAAGCAAAGCCCTGCGGCGGGTTGAGGCGGTGGTAATAGGTCTCTTCGAGATAGGATTCGGCCGGCAGATTGTCCTGGTCGTGCTTGTGCGGCGGATAGCTCGATGTGTGGCCGCCGGGCGTGATGACCTCGACCACCAGCAGGGAATCGGCCGGCTCGCCCTCCGGCAGGACGTTGGTGACGTAGCGCGTGTTGGTGCCTTTGCCGCGGGTCTCCTGGCCGAGATCCTTCGGCGCAATGATGCGGACCGGCAGACCGCCGCCAAGCCCCGGCGCCGAGCACACGGCGAGTTCGAGATCGGTATCGGCGCTCACCGACCACTCCGAGCCCTGCGGCACATAGACCGACCACGGCTTGCCCTCGAACGGCGACATGCGTTCGCCCAGGAGCCCGAGATCCTTGCCGCCGGCCTTGACCTTGCCCTTGCCGGTGACGAATACCAGACAGACCTCACGATCCGCGGTTTGCCCGGAAGCGGTGTCGCCGGGCCTCAGCCGATGCAGATCGAAGCCGACATAGGTCCAGCCGGCGTTTTGCGGCGTCACATGGGCTATGCGGCCGTGGCCCTTATTGGCTTTGACGAGCAGCTTCGACATGGTCATTCCTTCGGTTTGGCGTTTGCCGATGGCTTGTCTTCGTCGGCCGGTTTGTAGAGGTAGAAAAACTTCCAGACCGCATAGCCGGCGAAGCCGAGCGCGATCACGCCCCAGAACGGCGTGCCGGTAGCGAATTCGATCACCGACCAGACCAGGCAGACCGCGACAATGGCGACACGCCGCCACAAAGGCCGGAAAAACGGGTGCTCGGAGTCTTTCATCGGATAAACGCCGGCATCGGGTCAGCCCTTCCTCGCGAACTCTCAAGCATTGGGAAAGCCCAGTGTCTCAACCGTATAGCCGGCCGCCGTCATCACCCGCATCAATTCCTTGTAGCCGACCTGTGCCATCTTGAGTGGCGGGTTCTTCTTCGGATCCTGCTCGGCCTCGACCACGAACCAGCCTTCATAGCCGTGGTTGGCGAGCCTCTGGACGATGGCGCCAAAATCCAGCGATCCATCTCCCGGCACGGTGAAGGCACCAAGTGCTACCGCGTCGAGGAAGGATTGCTTGTTGCGATCCAGCTTTTGGATCACCTGCATGCGTACGTCCTTGACATGCACGTGGTTGATGCGCCGGTGGTGGTTGTCTATCGCGCGCAGCACATCGCCGCCGGCAAAGGCCAGGTGACCGGCATCGAGCAGCAGCGGAATGCCCTCTCCCGAATAGCGCATGAAAGCGTCGAGCTCCGGCTCGGTCTCGATCACCGCCGCCATATGATGATGGTAGGAGAGCGGCATGCCTTGCCCGGCACACCATTCGCCGAACTCGGTTAGCCGCCTAGCGTAGGCTTTCATCTCATCGTCCGACAGCCTCGGCTTGATGGCAAGCGGTTTCGAGCGGTCGCCCTGGATGGAACGGCCGACTTCACCATAGACGATGCAGGGCGCATTCACCGCCTTGAACAGGTCGATCATCGGCTGGATACGAACCTTGTTCTTCGCCATGTCTTCGTCGACCAGCGTCCCGGAGAACCAGCCGCCGCACAGCGTCACGTCGGCCTCTTTCAGGATCGGCAGCATGATCTCCGGATCGCTGGGAAAGCGGCGGCCCATTTCCATGCCGGTAAAGCCAGCCGAGCGCGACTGGCGCAGGCACTCCTCCAGCGACACATCATCGCTGAGTTCGGCAAGATCGTCGTTCCACCATGCAATCGGGGACATGCCCAGTTTGGCTTTCAAGTCGTCACTCCAATTTCTGACATTCGAGGCGGCGTTGGCGGGCGCGTTAAAACCGCCGCCCGCTCAGCGCTTCCTCATATTTCTTGCGCGCCGCGTTCACTTGCGGCCGTGCCGAGACTTCCGGCACTGCGACATCCCACCAGCTTCCACCGGCCTCGGTCGAAGCCAGCGGGTCGGTGTCGATGACCAGCACGGTCGTTCGCGTATTCTTCTTCGCTTGCGCCAGGGCCGTTTCCAGCCCGGCGATCGACGCCACTTTTTCGGCAATCGCACCCATGCTTGCAGCATGCGCGGCGAAGTCGATCTCGGGCAAGGTCTCGTGACGAGCGTCCTTCAGCAAATTGTTGAAGTTGGCGCCGCCGGTCGCCATCTGCAGCCGGTTGATGCAGCCATAGCCGCGGTTGTCGAGCAGCACGATGGTCAGCTTGAGGCCGAGCATCACCGACGTAGCGACCTCGGAATTGAGCATCAGGTAGGAGCCGTCGCCGATCAGCCCCACAACCTCCCCGTCGGGCTGGCCCATCTTCACCCCACGCCCGCCGGCGATTTCGTAGCCCATGGTCGAGAAGCCGTATTCGGCATGATAGGAGCCGGGCGCGCCCGCCTGCCATAGCTTGTGCAATTCGCCGGGCAAGCCGCCGGCGGCATGGAGCAGTACCACGCCGGAGCCCATGGCGCGCTGTACGGCGCCGATCACCTGCGCGTCGGACGGATAGGCGGCATTGGTCGACGCCGTCACCTTGCCGGCATCCGCCTGCCAGTCCTTCTTGCCGCTGATCGCATTGTCGGTCCAGCCAGAAGGAGCTTTCCAGCCTTTCAGCGCCGCACCGAGTTCGGCGAGCCCTTCAGCCGCATCGGCGACCAGCGGCAGCGCCTGGTGCTTTCCGGCATCGAAAGGCTGGACGTTGAGCCCGATCATGGTCTTGCCGGAATTCTTGAACAACGCCCAGGAGCCAGTGGTGAAATCCTGCAGCCTGGTGCCGACGGCAAGCACGACGTCGGCCTCTTCGGCCAGCCTGTTGGCAGCCGAAGTGCCGGTAACGCCGACCGCCGCCATGTTCAGCGGATGATCGTCGGGCAGCGAGGATTTGCCGCCTTGCGTCTCGCACACCGGAATGCCAGCGTCTTGCGCCAGCTTCGCCAATTCATCCGACGCTTGCGAATAGAGCACGCCACCGCCGGCAATCACCAATGGCTTCTTCGCGCTCTTCAGCGCCGCCACTGCAGCTGCTAACTCTTGGCGGTCCGGGCGCGCTCGCCGCTGGGTCCAGAGCCGCTCGGCAAAGAAACTCTCGGGATAATCATAGGCCTCGGCCTGCACGTCCTGGCACAGCGCCAGCGTTACCGGGCCACACTCAGCCGGATCGGTCAGCACCTGCATGGCGCGGTTGAGCGCCGGCATGATCTGCTCCGGCCGGGTGATGCGGTCGAAATAGCGCGACACCGGCCTGAGGCAGTCATTGACCGTCGCCGTACCGTCGGAAAAATCCTCGGCTTGCTGCAGGACGGGATCGGGAATGCGATTGGCGAAGACGTCGCCGGGCAGAAACAGGACAGGCAACCTGTTTACATGCGCAAGTGCTGCCGCCGTCACCATATTCAGCGCGCCAGGGCCGATCGAACTGGTCGCCGCCATGAAGCGGCGGCGGAAATTGGCCTTGGCATAGGCGATCGCCGCATGCGCCATCGCTTGCTCGTTATGGGCACGGAACGTCGGCAATTCGTCGCGGACCTGGTAGAGCGCCTCGCCGATGCCGGCGACATTGCCGTGGCCGAAGATTGCCCAGACGCCGCCGAAGATCGGCACTTTCTTGCCGTCGATCTCGGCCATCTGTTGGGCAAGAAAGCGGGTCAGCGCCTGCGCCATCGTCAGGCGGATTGTCTTGGTCATGTCGTTTTCCTCCGCAGTCCTTATGCCGCGCCTTCTTATGCTGCTTTGCGGCCGCGCACGGCAAGCCATGCCTCGGTCAGCCTCTCGAAGCGCGACGCCATGTCGGCAACCGCCTCATCGTCCGACATCTTGCCGGCAAGCCATTGTTCGGCCGCGTTGATGAAGATGGTACGGCCGACAGCGAAACCCTTGACGATGGGCGCCTTGGCGGTGGCGGCGAAGGCCGCTTCCAATTCGTCCTGCGGTGCTTCCAAACCCAGCAGTACAATCCCGCGGCACCACGGATCGTTCTTCAGGATCACCGCCTCGATCTTTGCCCATGCGCCGGTCGATGCCTGCGGTTCGAGCTTCCACCAGTCGGGCTTGATGCCGAGTGCGTAGAGTTCCTCAAGCGCCCGCGGGATGGTCATGTCGTCGAGCTTGCCGTGCTTGCCGGCTATGATCTCGACCAGAAGTTCTCTCCCCACTTTCCGCGCGGCCTCGAACAAAGCGCGCAGTTTCTGCTGCTGTTCGCTCTTCAGCGCCGCGGGATCGTCGGGATGATAGAAGCACAGGCATTTGATGCAGTGGTCGACCGGCCATTCGGTCAGTTGCGAGCCTATGTCTTGCGAGAACTCGAAGCGAAGCGGCCGCGAACCCGGCAACTCGACCGGCCGGCCGAGCCAGGCGAAGGAATGGTGGGCGAATTCGAACATCGCCTCGCGCCCGTATTTTTCGTCGAGCAGCATGCCATAGCCGCCGCGGCCAGCCGCGACCTTTGCCGCAGCCTTGACCGTCAGCACCTTGAAAGCCGGGATTCGCGACGGATCGGCGCCGGCCTTTGCCGCGACGTCCTCCAGCTGGACGCGGTGGTCGCAGGCGAACGCCATCAGAGAGGGGATGTCGCGCCGGCGCGTGGTCGCCCAATGGATGTGGTTGATCGCCTCGTCCTTGCGCAGCGCCAGATGCTTGCTGCCGTTTTTCAGGAAGAACTGCAATTCCTCGAAAGTCGGGTATTCAGGTGCGCAGAGCAGCCGCGATACGGCAAAGGCGCCGCAGGCATTGGCCCAGGTCGCGGCCGTCGCCAGGCTTTCCTCGCCGAGCCAGCCGCGCAGGAAGCCCGACATGAAAGCGTCGCCGGCGCCGAGCACATTGTAGACCTCGATCGGAAACCCCTTGCCGACGATACCGTCCTCGAGATCGTCGCTGATCGGCCCGTCATAGACGATGCAGCCCATGGCACCGCGCTTCAGCACTATGGTCGCCGTCGACAGCGAGCGGATGGTTTTCAGCGCGCTCAGGCAATCGTCTGCGCCGGAGGCGATCATGATCTCCTCTTCGGTGCCGACGATGAGATCGCAGTCGGGCAGCACCGTCTTCAACTGCGCCGAGACGCGGTCGGATTTCACATAGCGCTCGAAGCCTTCGGCATGGCCGGCGAGGCCCCACAGGTTAGGGCGGTAGTCGATGTCGAACACCACCTTGCCGCCCTTGGCCTTCATGACACGGATCGCCTTGCGTTGCGCGGCGTCGCTGTTGGGCCGTGAAAAATGCGTGCCGGTGACGACGACCGCGCGTGCTGAAGCAATGAAGGCCTCATCGATATCGTCTTCCGAAAGCGCCATGTCGGCGCAATCGCTGCGATAGAAGATCATCGGCGAGACGCCCTCATCCTCGACCGACAGCAGCACCAGGGCGGTCAGCCGCTCCGGATCGGTCTTGAGGCCTTGGACCGAAACGCCCTCGCGGGTCAGCTGCTCGCGGATGAAGCGGCCCATCTGCTCATTGCCGACGCGGGTGAGCAACGCCGAGCGCAGGCCGAGCCTGGCAGTGCCGACCGCGATATTGGCTGGACAGCCGCCGACCGACTTGGCAAGCGAAGTAATGTCCTCGAGGCGCGAGCCGATCTGCTGGCCATAGAGATCGACGGAAGCGCGGCCGATCGTGATGATGTCGAGCGGCGCATGTCTCGCTTCCACGGCTTCGCCCATTCGAACCTCCCATCGGCTTTGTTGTCTTGGGTAACACGCGCGAGCGGCAGCGTGGCGCCGGCAATATGAAATAATAATTCCAATCCATAGTCAATATGGAACGAGCATTCCCAAGGCCGAAAAGTGCTCTGCAAAGGCCGGCGCGGTGAGAAACTTTGAAGTCAGACGAACGTCAAGCGTCTGCCGCTGAAACCAGCTGATTTACCAAGGAAGCGGGCCGTCATCGTTGAAGTACCCGGCGGTCGGGCCATTGGCGTCCAGGGTCGCCAGGTGAATGACGATCTCGGCTGCCTGCTGCACCGTGCGCTGACCTTTATACCCGTTGAGATCGGTGGCGGTATAGCCGGGCGCCGCGGCGTTGACCTTGATGCCCTGGAGCGCGAGCTCCCTGGCGAAGCCCACGGTGATGGCGTTCAAGGCTGTCTTGGAGCTGCCGTAGCCCATCATATTGACGGCGTGATTCGCGGTGGCGGGATCGAGCGCCCGGCCGATGGACCCGGTGGAGCTGCTCACCATCACGATACGGGCAGCAGGTGCTGCCAGCAGCAGCGGCAGGAATGCCTGTGTCACGCGGATCGGGCCGAAGACATTGACGTCGTAGGTGGCCTGGATGTCGGCGATCCGCTGCTGGCTCGGCGGCAGGTCGTAATTGATGGCGACGCCGGCGTTGTTCACCAGCACGTCGAGGCAGGGGCTGGCCTGCCCGAGCGCCTTGGCTGCCGCCTTCACACTGTCATCCCTCGTGACGTCCAACTCAAGCCACTCTGCGTCGAGGCCTTCCGCGCACAATGCCTGCGCCGCCGCCATGCCGCGTTCGGCGCTCCTGGCGCCGAGCCAGACCTTGAAGCCCATGGTCGCCAGTCGCCGGGCGATTTCGCGGCCTATACCCTTGTTGGCGCCGGTCACCAGCGCGGTCTTCGAAGTCGTCATTTCGGTGTCTCCATTTTTCTTGTGGAAGACCCACAAATGGCGCGAGGCAGCGGGCGCCGCGCGCCGGAAATTCTCAGGCTCTTGCCTAATCCTCTCACGCTGTTGCGCGGCCAGCGTGAATGCGCGATGCTGGCGCAATGAACGAGGCGCTGCAGGAGTTGATCGAGATCGCCGGCCGCCATGCGCGCGGGCGACGAACAAGAACGGCGGTTCCCCGCGTTTCGATCGGCTGCAGCGAAGTCGCCACGGCACCATTGCCGGGTGTGTGGGGGTCGGGGATCTTATTCGTATTGCAGGGCGCAAAGACGGTCCTGATCGGCTCCCGGGCTCTTCGTTACAAGCCGGCCAGCTATTTCATCTACACTGTCGAGACGCCCACTATCAGCCAGATAGTCGAAGCCAGCGCGGCGCGTCCTTATCTGGCCATTGGCTTGACCCTTGACCTGCAAGCCGTCGCCGCGCTCCTCGTCGAGCACGCGCCAGCCCTCGGTGGCGACAGTTTCTTCTCCACCACTCCCGTTGATGACGATCTGCTCGACGCGTTGCGTCGAATGATGCGGTTGCTTGACCGGCCAGCGGAGATTCCCGTGCTCGCGACCATGCTCGAGCGGGAGATGCTGTTTCGGCTCCTGCAAGGCCCCCAGGGCGGAAAGCTTCGTGAACTTGCGCGCGCCGATGGCCATCTGTCCCGGATCGGCAGGGCGATCGCCTGGATCCGTTCGCACCCCCATCAGCCGGTCCGGGTCGGCGATCTGGCCGAGATCGCCCATATGAGCAGTGCTGCGTTTTATCGTCACTTCAAGGCGGCGACGGCCATGAGCCCAATCCAGTATCAAAAGCAAATCCGCTTGCTGGAAGCCCGCCATCTGCTGATTGCTCAGCCGGGCAACGTGGCGCGTGTCGCCTTCGCTGTCGGCTATGAGAGTGCTTCCCAGTTCAGCCGGGAGTATGCCCGCCAGTTCGGGTCGCCGCCTGCCCGCGACGCAGCGCGGCTTTTGGCAGAAGGCGAAACGGCAATAGAGGTGATCTAGGCCTTGCGCTTGCGGCCGCTATCGCGCCGCTTCTCGCCGACGGCAACGGTCAGCGCCATGGCCAAAGCCATCGTCGCCGACAGCGAGCGGAAGCCGGCGAAATCGGCCTCGGCGACCTCGAACCAGACCCTGGCGAATTGGGCGAGCGGCGAAAAAGAGCTGTCGGTGATCGCCACGATCGGCACGCCTTGCTCCGAAATGACGCGCGCCTCCTCGATGGTGGCAGGGGCATAGGGCGAAAAGCTGATGGCGATGACGGCATCCCTTGGAGAGGCAAAGCCGATCATCTCCGCGTTCAGGCCGGCGGCCGATTCGATCAGCTGGTTGCGGATCTTGAGCTTGCCCAACGCATAGGCGATATAGGAGGCGACCGGGTAGGAGCGCCGCTTGGCCAGCACATAAATGGTTTCCGCCTTGGCCAGAACGGCGATTGCGTCTTCGAAATGGTCTTCATTCAGCGTGCGCGAAATGTCGTTGAGCGAGGTGCTGGCTGCGGCGACGAAACCGTCGAAAATCGCCCGGTGGCCGGCGCCTTCCTCGGCCTTGGCGCGCAATGCCGCCAGCCTTTCATCGTAGGACGAGTTGCGCTCGCGCAGGCGCTCGCGAAACACCAGCTGCAGGCTGGTGAAACCGTCAAAGCCAAGCTGCTGGGCAAAGCGGATCAGGGTCGAAGGCTGAACACCGGCGGAGGCGGCGATGCTGGCAGCGGTGCCGAAGGCGATATCGTCGGGGTTGTCGAGCGCATAGGCGGCGATCTGGGCGATACGTTTCGGCAGGCTCTGACGCCGCTCCAGGATCGTCGCCCGCAGCGTTTCGAAATCGCGCGGCACCCGTTCGTCCATCGTCGCTCCGCCCAGGCTCATCGTCGGTTCCCTCTGTGCCCCATCATAGCGGACCTGTGCAAGAACACCATAAAAAATGAGACAAGCGTTCCATTTGCAAACAAAATGGACTAATTCATCCACACAAAATTTTGCACACAGGGAGGCAAGCGGATGGTCGGGGTAGGTCTTATCGGCACGGGCTTCATGGGCAAGTGCCACGCCATTGCCTGGAACGCGGTCGGCACCGTCTTTCCCGATGTCGACAAGCCAAGGCTGGTCCATCTGGGCGAGGTCAACGAGGACCTTGCCAAACGCCGTGCCAGCGAATTCGGCTTCGCCAAGGCCTCCGGCGACTGGCGCGCAGTCGTCGACGATCCCGACGTCGATGTCATCTCGTTGACTACGCCGAACCAGTTCCACCCGGAAATGGCCATCGCCATCCTCGAAGCCGGCAAGCATCTGTGGTGTGAAAAACCGATGGCGCCAAGTTTTGCGGAGGCGCAAGCGATGGCTGCGGTCGCGCGGAAATCCGGCAAGGTTGCCGCGCTGGGCTATAACTATATTCAGAACCCGGCGATCCGCCATATCGGCGCGCTGCTCGACGAGAAGATCATCGGCGAGGTCAACCATCTGCGTATCGAGATGGACGAGGACTTCATGGCCGATCCGGAGGCGCTGTTCTTCTGGAAGCACGAGGCGGCGTCCGGTTACGGCGCGCTCGACGATTTCGCCGTGCATCCGCTGTCGCTCATAGCGGTACTGTTCGGCCGCGTCGCCCGAGTCATGTGCGACATGGCCAGGCCCTATGCCGAACGCCGCGTCGCCTCGGGCGGGCGCCGCGCCGTCGAGACCTATGACATCGCCAGCATCCTGATGCATCTCGAAAACGGCATTGCCGGCACGTTGCTGGTCAACCGTTCGGCCTGGGGCCGCAAGGGCCGGATCGCCATCCAGATTTTTGGTTCGAAGGGCTCGATCCTGTACGACCAGGAGCGGATGAACGAGTTCCAGCTCTATCTGACAGCCGACCGACCGACGGAGCAAGGCTATCGGACAGTCCTGGTTGCCCCGCACCACAGGCCTTACGACGCCTTCCTGCCGGCGCCCGGCCACGGCCTTGGCTTTAATGACCTCAAGATCATCGAATGCCGGGAACTGTTGACGCGGCTTGCCGGCAAGCCGGCGCGGATCATCGACTTCGACGAAGGCCTGGAGATCGAGCGCACGGTGCACGCGATGGCGCGCTCGTTCGCGGAACAGCGCTGGATGGATGTGAGGTAGTAAGCCCGGCGCTGGCTTCCCCTTCTCCCCTTGAGGGAGAAGGTGGCCGAGCCAAGCTCTGTCGGATGAGGGGTGTGGACGGATCGCTACAGCGAAGAAATAAACGCTTGAAATCCCTCAATATTTTTACGCCGAGTTTCTTCCAGCACCCCTCATCCGGCTCGGCGCTGCGCGCCGATCCACCTTCTCCCACAAGGGGAGAAGGAGAAGTGCTCAGGCGGCGCCTGAACGGCTTGATATCATGCTTCGGCGCACCGACCGGCGCCGCTCGACGGCGTCGGCAAGGCCGTGAAGCACCGTCTCGGTGGCTGCCCAGTCGATGCAGCCATCGGTGATGCTCTGGCCATAGACGAGCGGCTTGCCCGGCACGACGTCCTGCCGGCCGGCGACGAGGTTGCTCTCGATCATGACGCCGATGATGCGCTCGTCGCCTGCCGCGACCTGGCCAGCCACGTCAGCCGCCACCCCTGGCTGGTTTTCCGGCTTCTTGCTGCTGTTGGCGTGGCTGACATCGATCATCAGCCGCGGCGCCACGCCGATCCGGCCGAGTTCCGCGCAGGCAGCCGCGACGCTTGTTGCGTCATAATTGGGCTGAATGCCGCCGCGCAGGATGACGTGGCAGTCCTCGTTGCCGGTGGTCGTCGCGATGGCGCTGCGTCCGCCCTTCGTCACCGCCATGAAATGATGCGGTTGGGCGGCCGATTTCACCGCCTCGGCGGCGATCCGCAGATTGCCGTCAGTGCCGTTCTTGAAGCCGACCGGGCAGGACAGGCCCGATGCCAGTTCGCGATGGATCTGGCTCTCGGTCGTGCGCGCGCCGATCGCGCCCCAGGCGACGAGGTCGGCGATATATTGCGGGGTGGCCATGTCGAGGAATTCGGTCGCCGCCGGCAGGCCGAGATTGTTGACGGCGGCGAGCACGTTGCGGGCCATCCGCAGCCCCTTGTCGATGTTGAAGCTGCCGTCCAGGTCGGGATCGTTGATCAGGCCCTTCCAGCCGACCGTCGTGCGCGGCTTCTCGAAATACACCCGCATCACGATCTCCAGCCGGTCCGACAGGCTCTCTCGCAGCGATGCCAAGCGGCTGGCATAGTCTACGGCAGCGGCCGGGTCGTGGATCGAACAGGGGCCGACGACGATCACCAGCCGGTCGTCGGTGCCGGTCAGCACGGCATGGATAGCATTGCGTGACGCGGCAACGGTCCGCGTCGCCGTCAGTGTGCGCGGTATCTCCCGCATCACCTCGTCCGGCGTACTCAATTCCCTTATTTCCTTGACCCGAAGATCGTCTGTGGTGGTCAACACGGCTTTCTGCTCCTGATTGGGAGACCTGCCGGCTGAAACAAAAAAGCCGCCAGGTCTGGCGGCTGTTCGGATCTTGCTGCTGCAATCTTCAGATCGAGCGCAATCCTTCCGCCGCCAGCGAGCTGCTAAAGTACCAATAGGTGGCGGTCAGGTTGATCATGAGGCTCATATAGTCGAAGCCGAGGCGATTGTCACGTGTCTGATGATGCTACTAATGCAGCGCCGAGCGGGTTCATGCAGTCCAGGGATCGACGAGTTCAATTCCGAAGTCTTCGAAATCCTTCGTGTTACGCGTTGCCAAGGTGAGTTCCTGCGCAATCGCCGTGGCTGCAATCAGGCCGTCCATCGACGACAGACCGCGACCGCGGCGCTTCGCAAGGCCCATCAGGTCGCCCCACGCCAAGGCAACCGGTTCGTCCACCGGAAGAACTCTCTGCTCGAAGCGCTGCGGCAGGTCCCGTGCGAGCCATTCGGCCAGTGCCTCGCGTTTCCGGCCCTCGTCCATGAGGGCGACGCCGCGCCGGATCTCCGCGATCGACACGACGCTAATGAATGAGCGGTCCTCATCAAGCCCGCCCAGCCAGTCCAGAACGCGCACATCCGGCGCCGGCCTTGTCACCTCGGACAGGACATTCGTATCGAGCAGAAGCCTCACAGCGGCAGATCACGCGGTTCGTCGCGCTGGCGCTCAAGGTTGAGATCGGCGCCGCGCAGCGGCGACTCCAGCAGGAACTCCGCAAGCGTACCCTTGCGCGCGGTCTTCCGCTGCCATTCCTCGGCCGAGACGACAACCACGCTTGGCTTACCGTTTCTGGTGATCGTCTGCGGCGAAGATTGCGCGCGCTCGATAACCTCCGAGAGCCGGGCCTTTGCCCCAGCGACCGTCCAGTTAGTATCCTCTCTGGGCGCAGACGGCATTTCGACCTCCCATGACCATTCTGACTATCTTGACTATCTTGACTATATGGGAATGGCGATACGGCGGCAACAGGGAGGAGAGGGTTTCAGAGCCCGTGTGCCTGAGTGAGGTCGATCGGAATCGATTATGCCGGCTTTGATATTTTGGGCATCTCGGCCACTCATGGCAAACTGCTTCTGACGCAAGGCTACACGGCTGATCCTATTCCGGTGACGCCCCCGCGATGCTCTGGTCGTAGTCGACCAGCGACCCGGTCATGACGCCGGACTGCGGGCTGATCATATAGCTGATCAATCGGGCAAGTTGCGCCGGCTTCACCAATTGGCCCATCGGCTGCGCGGCCTCGGCTTTTTCAAGCCAGTCGTCCGGCGCGTCATGCCATTTCTTCTGCACGATTGCCTCGCCCTCGGTGTCCATCCAGCCGGGCAGCACCGCGTTGCAGCGGATGCGATTGCCGCGATGGGCATTGGCGACATTCTTGGTCAGCGTCGCCAGCGCTCCCTTGCTCGATGAATAGGGCGCCAGGAACGACTGGCCGCAATGCGCCGACATCGACAGTACGTTGACGATCGAGCCCGGTGCCTGGCGCGCCAGCAGATGCGCCACCACGCCCTGCATCAGAAAAAACGGGCCGCGCACATTGGTCTGGAATATCTGGTCGAATAGATCCTCTGAGGTCTCGACCAGTGAGCCGCGAGCCGAGGTGGCGGCGGCGTTGACCAGCGCGTTGACGGTGCCGCAATGGCCAATCGCCGTTTCGACCGCACGCTTGCAGTCGGCGACTTTGGCGACATCGGCGCTGATGAAGATGGCATCGACGCCTGCCCCCTTGAGGATGGCGACAGCCTTGTCGCCCTTCTCCTTCGAGCGGCCGATCAGCGCTAGCGCCCGGCAGCCCTCATCGGCCAGCGCTTCGGCGACGGCAAAGCCGATGCCTTGTGCGCCGCCGGTGACGATGGCGCGTGTTTCGGAATTGCGACCGGCTGAACCGTTCATCGCCTTGCTCCTGTGCTTGATAGTCAGATTGTTTTGTCGAGGCGGACGGTCTTGCCTTCCTTGGCCGATTTCAGCGCCGCATCTGCCAGCCTGAGCGCCACCAGCCCGTCCTTGCCGCTCGGCGCCGCCTTCTTGCCTGACGTCGCTGCCGCGATGAAGGCAGCGATCTCGTTGGCATAAGCGTCGAGATAACGAGTCATGAAGAAATCGTGCAGCGGCGGCCGCGTATAGCCTTTCTCATTGGCGAGTTCGATCGACACCGGCCGCTGGTTCTCGGCCGCAATCATGCCTTTCGAGCCATGCACCTCGATGCGTTGGTCGTAGCCATAGGTGGCTCGGCGCGAGTTGGAGATGACGCATTGCTTGCCGGAGGCAGTTTCGAGGATGACGCTGACGCTGTCGAAGTCGCCGGCCTCGCCGATCTTTTTGTCGACCAGCACCGAAGCGTGCGCGCTGACCGCCACCGGCTCCTCGCCGAGCAGGAAGCGCGCCATGTCGAAATCATGGATGGTCATGTCGCGGAAGATGCCGCCCGAGCGGCCGATATAGTCGAGCGGCGGTGGACCGGGATCGCGCGAGGTGATGGTCACCATTTCGACTGTGCCAATCGCACCGTCGTCGATCGCCTTGCGCACGGCGGCAAAATGCGGATCGAAGCGGCGGTTGAAGCCGACCATCAGGGTGGCGCCGGCCTTGTCGACGACGGCCAGGCATTGTTCCACCCTGCCGGCGTCGAGATCGATCGGCTTCTCGCAGAAGATCGCCTTGCCCGCCCTGGCGAAGCGTTCGATCAGATCGGCATGGGTGTCGGTCGGCGTGCAGATGACGACCGCATCGATATCGCTGGCAGTTTCGATGGCATCGATGCTGCGCACTTCGGCGCCATAGGCAGAGGCCAAATCGGTCGCCGCCTTCTCGAAGGCGTCGGCAACCGCAACCAGCCTGGCCTGCGGGTTGGAGCCCACCGCACGGGCGTGGACCTTGCCGATACGGCCGGCACCGAGAAGAGCAAAGCGAAGCATGAAGAATTTCCTTTGAGAATGGTTGGAAAGAGAAGGCGTGTCAGCCCCCGTAACACGACGTTGGCCTTACGCCGCAAGTTCCGCCTGCCCGGTCTTGGCGCCGGTGATGTAGGAGACGATATCGTTGCCATCGGTATCTTGCTTGCGCAAATTGGCGACGATGCGGCCGCGCCGGAAAACGACGATGCGGTCGACCAGATCGAACACCTGACGCATGTTGTGAGAGATCAGGATCAGCGGCTCGCCATTTTCCTTCAGCGTGCGGATGATGTTTTCGACCTGCATCGTCTCCTGCACGCCGAGCGCCGCCGTCGGCTCGTCCATGATGATGAGCTTGGAAGCAAAGGTCGCGGTTCTGGCAATCGCCACGCACTGGCGCTGGCCGCCCGACATGTGGCGGATGGTGTTGGAAAGGTTGGGGATCTTGACCGCTGTGCGGACCAGGGCTGCTTCGGTTGCCTTGCGCATGAACTTGCGGTCGAGGATCGAGAAGGGCCCAAGATTGAACAGCACTCTTTCACGGCCGAGGAACAGGTTCGACGGCACGTCGAGGTCGTCGGCGAGCGCCAGGTTCTGGAACACCGTCTCGATGCCCGCCTCGCGGGCTTCGATCGGCCCGGCGAAATTCACTTCCTTGCCGTCGAACCACATCTTGCCGCTGGTGCGCTGCTCGACCCCGGTGATCTGGCGTACGAAAGTCGATTTGCCGGCGCCATTGTCGCCCATGATGGCGACATGCTCGCCCTTGCGCAGTTCGAAGTTGGCGCTCTCCAGCGCATGGACGCCGCCATAATACTTGGTCAGGTTTTCGGTTTTCAGGACGATGTCCGACATGATCAAGCCCTCATTGCCCGCAGGCGTTGGCGCCATTGGTCGAGAACGACTGCGCCGACGATGATCACGCCCTTGACCATCTCCTGATAATAGGCGTCGAGGCGCAGAAAGGTGAAGCCGGAGATGATGACGCCGAAAATCAGCGAGCCGATCACCGTCCCGATGATCGAGCCGCGGCCGCCCGACAGCGACACGCCACCGATGACCGCCATGGCGATCGCATCGAGCTCATACATCACACCCATGCCGGCCTGGGCAGTGAGATTCTTGGAGCTCAACACCACGGCGGCGAGCGCGGCAAGGATGCCGGCAATGACGTAGACGAGGATCTTGTGGTTGGCGATGTTGATGCCGGACATGCGCGCGGCATCCTCATTGGAGCCGATTGCATAACAGTGCTTGCCATATTTGGTGTAGCTCAGGATCAGCTGGAACAGCACCGCCAACGATATGAAAATGATGACCGGCATCAGCCCCTTGCCGATGGCGGCGAAACTCTCGGTTGGAAACGAGATCGGCTGCCCCTTCGACCACCATTTGGCGATGCCGCGCGCGGTGACCATCATACCGAGCGTGGCGATGAACGGCGGGATGCGCGTGTAGGCGATCAAGGCACCGTTGACCAGGCCGGCCAGCAGGCCGCAGCCGATTGCGACGAGCACCGGCACGATCACCGGCAGGTCGGTCCAGCCCTGGGCAATGAACATCGCCTTGGGGTTCGGGTTGCCGTTTACCGTCGCCACCTGGGCGAAGCTCATGGCTATCATCGCCGTGGCGCCGACGATCGAACCGGAGGACAGATCGATGCCGCCGGTAATGATCACCTGCGTGACGCCGATGGCAATGATGCCGACGATCGACACCTGCAGGATAATGATCTGCAGGCGCGCCTCGTTGAAGATTGCGTCGATATTGTCGCGGGTATTGAAAAGGAAGCTGTCGCCCAGGAAAACCCGGCCGATCAGTTCGAAAGCGCCGACGAGGATGACGAGCGCCAGGAAGACGTTGAATTCGGCCGGCCATGCGCGCCGCTTCGCATCATAGCTGAGCCCGCCGACGCCGTGAGATGTCTGTGCCAATCGTGCTTCCTCCGTCAGCCACGGTCTCCACTCGGCGCTGTTCAGGCCGAGAGGGAAAAAGCGGAGCGGCGCTGTTTTACTTTGGCGCGCCGCTCCGTATCGGACAGGTCCGCCTCAGTTCTTCTTCAGGAACTTGTCGATATTTGCCGGCGTGACCAGCTGGAACGGGATGTAGACCTTGTGCTCGACCTTCTCGCCCTTCGCCAGCTTGAGCGCAGCATCAAGCGCGCCAGCACCCTGGCCGGCCGCGTCCTGGAACACCGTCGCATCGAGATCGCCCGCCTGCATCGCCGCAAGCGCGTCCTGGGTAGCGTCGACTCCACCGACGACAACCGACTTCATGTCGATGTTGGCGGCCTTCATCGCCTGGATGGCGCCGATGGCGCTCTCGTCATTGTTGGCGATGACGCCGTCGAACGGCTTGCCGGTCGACAGCCAGTTGGTCATTAGGTTCTGCGCTTCTTCGCGCTTCCAGTTCGACGTCTGCTTGTCGATGATCTTGATGAAGCTGCACTCCGGCGTGGCAATCACATCATCGATGTCCTTGGTGCGCTGCACCGCGGCCTGGTTCGACAGCTCGCCCATGATCACATAGACATTGGCCTCTTTCTTGCCGGCTTCCTTGAACAGGCGGCAGACCTCCTTGGTCTCGAGCGTGCCGGAATCGGCTTCGTTCGAGGCGACGAAAGCCTGGTTGTCCGGCAGCGTGTCGACGTTGACCGGCTCGCGATTGACATAGACCAGCGGAATTTTGGCAGCGGCGGCTGCGTCCGACATCGCTTGGGTGGCCGAGGTGTCGACCGGGTTGACGATGATTGCGTCGACGCCCGAGGCGGCGAAGTTCTTGATCTGGTCGAGCTGCTTGGCGACGTCGTTCTGCGCGTCCTCCACCTGCAGCTCGACGCCGTCCATGCCCTTGGCCTGCTCGATCATGCCGTTGCGCAGCACGGTGAGAAAATTGTCGTCGAACAACGCCATCGACACGCCGATCTTGGCAGCAAAGGCGGACGAACTCATCAGCGCCGCGAACGCGACGCCCAAAAGCAGTTTTTTCATTTTATTTCTCCTCCACATTGGTGTCCGGCTGCACCGATCTACCCGGAATCCCCGATCTCGCAGGGAATTCTCTCCCGATTGCCATTTTAGTTCCGGAAGGCATTTGCCTGAAACAGATTCTTCCGGAACGAAAGAACCAAAATGCTCAGTTGGTGAAATATTTATTCCATTTCGCGTGGGCGTCAAGCGAGATTTCGCCATGAGGAATGGATTTTCGGCATTTCGAGCTCTTTTAGACGAACGCTCAGGCAAGCCAGGCCTGAAAGCGTTCTGATAGATTACATCATGTCTGCCGCCAATGACCGCGACGTCAGATGTTTTCCGGCAGATAAATGTCGAAGGGCAGAAAGGTCTGACCCGGCGCATTCGCGGCGCCGGTCTCGATGGCATGCGCCATCAGCCCGACAAGCTCGCGGCAAAGCGCTGCCAGAGGCGTCGAGATCACCATCGTCAGGAAATTATCCGCCAGCGCCGCGCGGGAGTCAGGCGTGATCTCGTTGCAGACGACCGCTGGCATCTCTGCCGGCTTTGCCTCCCTCAGCGCCGAGATCGCGCCTTCCATGCCGCCACCGGCGACATAGCAGCCGGCAAGATCGGGGTGGCGGGCCAGAAGCTCGATCATTGCATCATGCGTGATCTGGTTCGCTTCCAGATTGACCAACGTCTCAAGGAGAGTGAATTCCGGCGCTTGCTCGCGAAAAAAGGAGCGAAAACCGATCTCGCGAAGCTCGTGGCCGTGGAAGCGATGGCTGCCGACGAAGAGGGCGACCTTGCCAGGTCTCTTCGCGGCCTTCGAGATCATCCAGGCAGCGGTGCGGCCAACCTTGCGATTGTCGAGGCCGACATAGCCCTCGCGAATGCCGGACGCAAAGTCGGAAAGCAGGGAGAACACCGGTACGCCGTTGGCTTTGAGCGCCTCGACGGCCACCGTCAGCGTCGGGTGATCAGGCCCGACCAAGGCGACGGCCCTGGATTTGGCGGCCAGCTTGCGCATCCGCTCGACGATCTCATCCGGCGCCAGCGAATCGGCGAAGTCGATGGTCGCCACGCCTCGAAAGCGCGGCGACTGCGATACTGCCAGTTCAAGTTCGCGGGCAAATTCGCTGTAGAAGACGTCTTCCCGCCGCAACAGCAGAAATCCGAGGCGATACTCCGGCAATTCATGGCGCATCCGCTGCTTGATCAATCCGGCCGCGTGATAGCCGATGCTGGTCGCGGCGTCATAGACGCGGCGCGCGGTTTCCTCGCGCACCGGCAAGCGGTTGTTCAGCACCCGGTCGACGGTGGCAACGCTGACCCCCGAAATGCGTGCCAGGTCGGTGATCGTCGGCCGTTTCGCCATCGCTGCCTCGCTCCAACTATCCGACTCTTTTAGACCATTCTGATGGAAAATGATAGAAACTATCTTTGTGATATTGAGTCTATCAGCGCTCGGCGTTATTTTGAACACTGACCGAATATGATCGAGGCCTCCGCCATGGTGGATATTGGACTCCAAACCGGGAACACAACCTCAGCAGCAGCGTCCCAACGCGACTACAGCCTGGTCGGCCGCGACGCGAAGCTTGCCGTCGAGAGCGGGCTGGCGGCGGCCGAGTGGTATCACACCGACGTGCCGCGCAAGCAGATGAAGGAGCTGATGCAGCGCTCCGACGGCCCGGCGATCCGCGATACCATCATCTGGCTCGGCGCCATGATCCTCAGCGGCGCGGGCGCCGCCTTGTTCTGGGGCAGCTGGTGGTGCGTGCCGTTCTTCTTCGTCTATGGCGTCCTCTACGGTTCCTCCACCGATTCACGCTGGCACGAATGCGGCCACGGCACCGCCTTCAGGACGCAGTGGATGAACGACGTGGTCTATCAGATCGCCTGCTTCATGATCATGCGCAACCCGGTGACCTGGCGCTGGAGCCACACGCGCCACCATACCGATACCATCATCGTCGGCCGCGATCCGGAGATCTCGGTCATGCGCCCGCCCGATCTGCTGCGCGTCGTGCTCAATTTCGTCGGCATTCTCGATGCCTGGCATGCGATGAGCGACATGCTGCGCAATGCGGCCGGCATCATCAGTCCGGCCGAAAGAACCTTCATTCCCGACCAGGAGCAGCCGAAGGCAATCCGCATTGCTCGCATCTGGACGGCGATCTATGCCGCGACGGTCGCGCTGGCGCTTCTTACCGGCTCGTTCCTGCCGCTGATGCTGGTCGGGCTGCCCAGGCTTTACGGTGCCTGGCATCATGTCATGGTCGGCCTGCTGCAGCATGGCGGCCTGGCTGAAAACGTCACCGATCACCGGCTGAACAGCCGCACCGTCTACATGAACCCGATAAGCCGTTTCATCTACTGGAACATGAACTACCACGTCGAGCATCACATGTTCCCCATGGTGCCCTACCATGCGCTGCCCAGGCTGCATGAGCTGATCAAGCACGATCTGCCGGCGCCGACACCGTCCATCCTGGCCGGCTATCGCGAGATGATACCGGCTTTCCTGCGCCAG
Source organism: Mesorhizobium sp. M0563 (assembly GCF_040321065.1). NCBI lineage: Bacteria > Pseudomonadati > Pseudomonadota > Alphaproteobacteria > Hyphomicrobiales > Phyllobacteriaceae > Mesorhizobium > Mesorhizobium sp. M0563. The sequence goes on along the minus strand of NZ_JAMYQV010000006.1, from coordinate 180,387 downwards.
CTGCGCAATGAGGATTATTTCATCAAGCGCGAACTGCCGCCGACGGCGAGGCCCTATCGCGAGGATTTCCACAACGATAACGCTGCTGTTGCGGTGGCTGCTGAATGACAAGCCTACGCCGGGGCACCAAGAATCGGGGAAGGCGCAAATGAGCGACTGGGTCGAGGCTTGTGACGCCGAGGACATCGACGAAGAGGATGTGATGCGGTTCGACCATGGCGGTCGCACCTTCGCCATCTACCGCAGCCCCGAGGACGGGTATTTCGCCACCGACGGGCTTTGCACGCATGAGAAGGTGCATCTGGCCGACGGGCTGGTGATGGACGATATCATCGAATGCCCGAAGCATAATGGCCGCTTCAATTACAAGACTGGGGCTGCCAGGGGCGCGCCGGTCTGCGTCGATCTCAGGACCTATCCGGTCAAAGTCGACGCCGGCAAAGTCCTTGTCCGGATCGGTTGATGATGACGAAGGGAATGGTCATCATTGGCGCCGGCGAATGCGGCGGGCGCGCCGCCCTTGCGCTGCGCGAGCTCGGCTATGATGGCCCGGTGACGTTGGTCGGCGACGAGCCGCATCTGCCCTATGAGCGGCCACCGCTGTCGAAAGACGCGATGGTCGCCGACGCGCCCCTGATCAAGGCGATCGCCAGTGAGGCGGTCCTGGCCGAAAGATCGATCAGGCATATCCATTCGGTTCAGGCGATGGCGATCGACCGCGTGGCGCATGTCGTGCGCCTGTCGGACGGCTCGGTCCTGGCCTACGACAAGCTCCTGCTGGCGACAGGGTCGCTGCCGCGCAAGCTGCCCATTCCGGGCCTTGGCGGGCGCTGCGTCTATCTGCGGACCTTCAACGACGCACTGGCCATTCGCGCTCATCTCAGCGCCGGAAATCGCGTCGCCATCATCGGCGGCGGCTTCATCGGTCTCGAGCTCGCCACGGCGGCACGCAGGCTCGGCGCCACTGTTGCCGTTATCGAGGCGCAGCCGCGCATTCTGATGCGCGGCGTGCCGGCCGAGATCGCGCAGGTTATCCATCAGGCGCATGAAGCCGAAGGCGTAAAAATCCTGTGCGGCGAGGGCATCGACGCCATTGCCGATGACGGCGCCGAAGTGCGCATCGTGCTTGCCGGTGGACACGACATTGTCGCCGATCTTGCCGTGATCGGCATCGGCGCCGTGCCGGTGACCGGACTTGCCGCGGAGGCAGGGCTGACGATTGACAATGGTATCGCCGTCGACGCCGAGCTTCGCACCAGCGACCCCGACATCTTTGCCGCCGGCGATTGCTGCTCGTTTCCGCTCGCCATCTATGGCGGCCGGCGAGTGCGGCTGGAAGCCTGGCGCAATGCGCAGGAGCAGGGCGCGCTTGCGGCCAGGAACATGCTTGGCGCCGGCGAGGCCCACGCGGCGGTGCCATGGTTCTGGTCGGATCAGTACGGCCTGACCTTGCAGATCGCCGGCCTGTCGGACGAAGGCCGCAGCATTGTGCGTCGCGAGCTCGGCGACGGCGCCTTCATCCTGTTCCATCTCGCCGAGGACGGCAGGCTGGTTGCGGCAAGTGGCATCGGCCCCGGCAACGCGGTCGCCCGCGACATAAGGCTGGCCGAGATGCTGATCGCGAAAAGGGCAAAGCCGGCGCCGGAAGCGCTAGGCTCGCAAACGATCAAGCTGAAGTCGCTGCTGGCGACATGAGCCAGCGCGGGTTCCAGAGCCATTTGAAAGAACTTGCGGAGCGCTTGCCGTTCTGGTGGTGACAATCCTGCACCTGATGGCGGGAGACGACCCTGAGCGGTCGTTCCTGCCCGCGATGGAAACGTCTCATGAGGGTTGGAACGGGGTCGTTCGCGCGACTTTGCGCCGAAAGGTTGCCATGAGGCGAATGATCCGATCTCGATCCCAGATGTCAGCTAAGCGCTTGCCGTCACGGCCGAGACGACCCCTTCCAGCCAACCGAGTTTCAGATGTAACCGAATTTCCTCCTTCTGAAATCGCAGCGCGACCCTCTCTCCTCAGTAGACGGGCTGACCACAGCCCGCCGCCCTGCCCGTATACGGCCGGGGCTCTGTGAAAAGAGGCTATCATGACGCCTCCAGTCCAGTGTGTTCTCCGTGTTATGCACCTGGTCATCGCCCGATCCCTTAGGGCCGCAGCGCAACGGCGTGAGCTGGCTCAACTTAGCGACCGCCAGCTACGCGATGCCGGAATCGATCCCGCATTGGCAGGCCGTGGCAAGGCGGCCGCCGTCGATAGAACCAGCCTGCTTCGACTGCCAGCCTGTCGTCCGGCTGAGCGAGTTGATAGAGGAGCTAGCGATGGCCGGTCTCTCCACCGCGATCGGCGCAGAAGTCGGAGAGGTGTGCCTGCTCGGGGCAATGTTCGCTGGACTGATCCTCATCTCAGCTCCGAGAACGCGCTTCGTTCAGAGTCCGATCTCTGACTTGCCGGGCGCTCAGCGTCCGGTCGTCTTTCAAAGCAGTTCCAGGCGCCGAACTGGACGCTTTGAGATCGTCGGAACTGAACTCGACCTTCCCGGCATATCCCGGCCGAGCGATGGAACCCGCGCAAGCTACTTACAACGTCCGAGCCACCCTTGAGCGATCGCTCACGCCTTCAGTCGCGTATAGACGGCGCGCGTTGCCAGTGTTTCTTGCTGTCCGGGACGCGTGAAATAGAGCTCAATGATGTGGCGATCGTTGTTCTCGATTTTGATTACAGTGCGCATGCCGACCTGCTTGCCGACTGTTTCTTCGCCCGCCACGCCCTGGTCGGTAAAGGTGCCGGACATGCTGATCGGCCTTTGATCCCCCGAATTAGGGACGCCTTTAAAATACATCATGGTTGTGTTGACAGGATCGATCGTGACCCACTCGTAACGTCCGTCCATGATGCTGTAGCCGAGCCATCCTTTGCGCCAGACCGGCGCTCCATCCAGCGTTCCCTCCATTATGTCTTCGATGTAACGGCCGCCCGCCAACCACTGACGATGGCTAATGAGATCGTCCGTCACGAGCGGCGGCTGATCGGGGCTACGGCCGAGTGTGCCGTAGAAGCTCATCTGGACGCGCCAGGTGCCGATCATTGGCGCCAGGACCTCATGCCCCGGGCCCGGCAATCCACGGCGAAGCCAATTCGGCAACTCCGACTGGGTCGGGGGCTCGGCTGCAGCCGAGCTGCCTTGAGCCAATGCGCCGAAAGGAATGGGGAGGACGAACGCAACGACGAATAGGGCAACGTGTAGTGTCTTGATCATACTTTATCTCCAGCTCATCGCTCGCCCGGGAATTGCTATGACGCGCTCAGTTGGGGCAATCGTTGCGAATTTTGTCGGGTGAACTCGTGGATACTCATCTCATACCTCTCCGTCATTCGATGCTGACCAGCGTTTCACCACCGGAAACTTCGATAACGGCGCCGGTCACGAAGTCATTGGCCATCAGGAAAAGTGCGGCCTTGCCGATATCGTCGATTTTTCCGACGCGTCCTGCCGGGAAGCGCTGACGCACCGGCGCGAAAAACGCCGCGCGCTTCGCCTGCGGCATGCCGGCCCACATTTCGCTGTCTATGACGCCTGGTCGGATTGTGTTGACGCGGATCGGACCGAGTTCGAGCGCAAGGGCTCGCGTCAGCGCCTCCAGACCAGCAAAGGCGACCATCATCATCGATGCGCCCATGCGAGGCTTGGTCACCAAGCCACCGGTCGTGAATGTGATCGAACCACCTTTCGGCATCCTAGGCGCTGCGTGCCGCGCGCAAGACCAACTGCCCAAGAGCTTGCCGTGCAGAACGGCCTGCGCGTTGGCCATCGTCTGGGAGAGGAAGGGACCTCCCGGACTCGGCGGGGTCGCGGTGATGAGAAGGTGGTCGAGCGTCCCTAGTGTTTCGAACATTTGCTCGACCGCTGTATCATCGGTCATGTCCAGCGACTGGAACGTGATCGAACCGTGGACCCTTTGCTCTGCAACCATTCTCGCTGAAGGGCGCCGCCCGAGCGCAATGACGTCGGCGCCTGCTTGACAGGCTGCGCGGGCCGCACCCATGCCCATGCCGCTTGTCCCGCCGACGATCACGACACGCTGATTCGAAAGAGACTGCTCGTCACCGTTCATCCTGGATCTCTGCCGCTGGCATACGGACTCAGCATCTCCAGCCACTGCGTCTCCATGTCGCCCGGTTCGAGCTCACCAGCATCTACGACGAAGCTCTGGACATAGGCTTCGCCGAAGTGGCTCTTGAGTGCATCGATACTGCGCCAGACCTCGTAGATAACGATGAGATCGGGGTCGGTCCGATCTCGATGGATGTGGAATTGAAGACAGCTGGCTTCCGATCTCGTCGCTTGGAGATCTTTAAGCATACGGGCGACAAGCGCGGAGCCTTGGCCGGGAGTGGCGCGATGCTTAGCGATAACGCAATAGGGCGTGTCTTCGCCAGCGGTTGGTCGAGGAAGATCAGGCAACGTCAGCGCCATGTGGTACTCCTGCCGGAACGGCCGACCGAAGTGGTTGCGGCCATTGAAATTGGCAGATGCTGGTATGGCGTTGCTATGGCAGAAACGACTGAATATTTGACCGTTTGTCGCGCGTATTTTCCGTATTACACGCGGTCGCAACAGGAGCGTATCTGCGGCTGGTCGAAACAGCCTCGCATGAACCCGATCAGGATTCTGTTCCGCTCACACGCAGCCCTGAATCTCGGATAGCGCCGGGTGAGACACCCATGAAGCGTTTGAACGCCCTGCTGAAGGACGCATCGGACTCATATCCCAACTCCGATGCGATCTGTGACTGCGACATATATCCGTTACGCAACCAGGATGCCGCCAGCCGAAGCCTCCATTGCAGGAGATAGCGGGCGGGGGATACCGACAACAGGCTCTTGAACCGCTGCGAGAACCTCGATCGCGACAGCCCGGACAATGCAGCCAGGCGATCGACTGGCCAGTCTTCCCCAGGGGAGCGATGGATTCTTGCAAGCGCCGACCCGATTTGTGGATCCTGCACGGCCGCCAGCCAACCAGTCAGATCGTCGGAACATGTCTCGACCCAGGTTCTGATTACTTGCGTCATGACAATATCGGCAAGGCGCGCCATTATCGTTGCCGAGCCGATTCTTTGCCCTTCAGCCTCGCGCGCCATCATCGCAATGAGGCTTGGTAGGTCAGTATCGCCATGCTCGGCATGCCGGATGTGCATCACAGAAGGTAGCAGTTCCAGCAGCGGATTTGCTGTCGGGCCCTCAAAGCCGATCGTACAGCATGCGATCAACGATCGCGCGCCGCCGCCGCCAGACTTCAACTCGTAAGTTCCGTTCCCGATCAACGCTGGTTTGACATCGGCGAGCGGCAAGGTTCGCCGTTTTGGCCGATCGGACATAGTGTGCTCTGTTCCGTGGGGAAGAAGAAGCACATCGCCGTTTTCGAGCAGCAGCGGCGGCAAGCCCTTGGCTTGTATCCAGCAATGACCCTCGAGCATCGCATGAAAACGTACACCCTCCCTGAACGGCACGGCGATGCCCCAGGGCGCCGTCAACTCGCTGCGGCCATATCTCGCATGGGCAAGGCGTAGATCGCGCAGCACCTCGCTCAACAAATCATTCTCGGCCGGCTGGTAGCTCATCGTTGCACGCCCTAGACCGGGCCGATCAATGGACCTAAGCGGATCACTCATCTGCACTCCTTTGCCCCAACTTCGCATACGCTTATGCATCCCGTTACCTCTCTTAGTGGGCAACCGAAGGGAGACCTATTGCGGATCCAGATTCCGCAAGAGATCTGACAAAGGAAATGGGATTCTGCTGGCGGCGTTCGCTTAGGGATGCGCCGGACTTTTTTCAACAATATCCGCCCCTTGCTGCCCATCAGATCGCGCGCGCGATCCAAAAGTTGTTCCCCAGCCGGGGGCGATCCCTTGAAAAGATCGACGGGTTCGAAGCCACAGAGTTCAAGCAGATAGGCGATTTCCTGGCGCAGGCTCCACCGCAGACCTTCACTGCTAAAACAGCGCCTTCAGCTCCGGCAATTTGTCGTTGACTAGCCAGCCATAGTAATTTTCCTCAGGCAGCTTTTCCGGCTCGCCCGCAGCGCGGCGCTTGTCGTTCTCCGCCTTCAGCGCATAGGCACGCTGTTCCGGATTGCCGACATTGTAGAGGGTCGACGTGATGCCGGGATTGCCTGAGATGTCGAAGCCGGCAATGCTTTTATAGGCGTCGATCGACTTCCGGATCGTTGCCGCGACATAAGGCAGTGTCAGGTCAGGATCCATGATGGTCTTGTAGACCGCGTTCGGGTCGCCGACGTCGAGCTCCGGCAGGCCGGAAACCTTGTGCACGAGATCGCTCATCTGCAGTGCCGTCAGCGGATTGAGCTGGCCAAGACCAAAAGTCTGGCCGGCATAATAGGGCTGGAAGAAAGTCGCGCCGAAGCGGTCGTTGGGAAAGCTCTCGCCGTTGACGGTCTTGCCGCGGAACGACCGGTTCCACACCTGCTCGCGGCATTCCCAGAGTTCGTAACTGTCCGATTTGCCCGCGCACTTGGCAAATTGCGGCCGTTGCACGAAATCGGTGATGTCTTCGCCTTCATAGGCGAAGGAGAGTTTGCTCGACAGATACGAGATCGCCTTGACGTAGTAGGTCTGCAGCCGGTCGTAGGCATCGACATTGTAGGTGTGCTCGCCGACGATGGCGCCGACGATATGCATCGGGTCGATGCCATAGGCCGCGGCTGCCTGCATGATCTTGCCACGCAGCTCGGCATCGTTCTGGAGCAGCGCAAACACTTTGCGGTATTTCGCCTGGAAGGTGGTGTTGGTCGCCTGGGTGCGCCGGCTGGATGCGCCCGGTATGTCGGGCTGCTCGGTGTTGCGGTTGCCGGGCGGCACCATGGTTGCCGCTTGCGCGGCGAACATGGCTGCCGCCAGCGTCAGCCCGAGAATGACGAGGATCAGTTTTTTCATGCGCCGCCGCCCAAATAGTCGCCGGGCAAACTAGGTAATGCTCCAACGGGAGTCGAGAGACGCCTGCACCCGACGGGACGAAAGCTCGCCGGATGCTTCCATTTGGCCACACATCGGAAATGCCGGGCTGAATTTGGCGGAGACCGGGAGCAATTCCCCGGCCTCTTTGAGGATGAAGCGTCTCCTACAGGATGAAACGCGACAAATCCGTGTTTCTGGAGAGGTCGCCGACATGCTTCTCCACATAGGCGGCATCGACGGTCACGGAGGTGCCGTTGCGGTCCGGTGCGTCATAGGAGATCTCGTCCAGCACCCGTTCCATCACCGTCTGCAGCCGCCTGGCGCCGATGTTCTCGACGCTGGCGTTGAGGTCAACAGCGATGCCGGCCAACGAGTCGATCGCGTCATCGGTGAAGACCAGGTCGACTCCCTCGGTCTTCATCAGTGCGATATACTGCTTGATCAGGCTGGCTTCGGTCTCGGTGAGGATGCGGACGAAATCGTCCTTCTCCAGCGCCCGCAGCTCGACACGGATCGGCAGGCGGCCCTGCAATTCCGGCAGCAAGTCGGATGGCTTGGCGACGTGGAACGCACCTGAAGCGATGAACAGGATGTGGTCGGTCTTCACCGGTCCGTATTTGGTCGCAACCGTGGTGCCTTCGACCAGCGGCAGCAGGTCGCGCTGCACGCCCTCGCGCGAAACACCGGCACCGATGCCGCCTTCGCGCGAGGCGATCTTGTCGATCTCGTCGAGGAAGACAATGCCGTCATTCTCGGTCGATTCGAGTGCCCTGCGCACCACCTCGTCCTGGTCGAGCAACTTGTCGGACTCGTCGCTGATCAACAGCCCGTAGGACTCTTTAACGGTCGTCTTGCGCATCTTGGTTTTCTTGCCGCCCATCGCTTTCGACAGCATGTCGTTGATGTTGAGCACGCCGATATTGGCGCCCGGCATGCCGGGGATCTCGAAGCCGGGCATGCCGCCATTGCCGGTATCGGCCACTTCGATCTCGATCTCCTTGTCGTCAAGCTCGCCGTCGCGCAGCTTCTTGCGGAAACTGTCACGGGTGGCCGGACTCGCCGTCTTGCCGACGAGCGCTTCAAGCACCCTTTCCTCGGCGTTGATGTGGGCACGCGCCTCGACGTCCTCACGCATCTTCTCGCGCACCAGCCCGATGGCGATCTCGACCAGATCGCGGATGATCTGCTCGACATCGCGGCCGACATAGCCGACCTCCGTAAACTTGGTGGCTTCGACCTTGACGAAAGGCGCACCGGCAAGGCGCGCCAAGCGGCGAGAAATCTCGGTCTTGCCGACACCGGTCGGGCCGATCATCAGGATGTTCTTCGGCATCACCTCTTCACGCATCTGGCCCTCGAGCTGCTGGCGGCGCCAGCGGTTGCGCAAGGCAATCGCCACGGCACGCTTGGCGTCTTTCTGGCCGATGATGAAGCGGTCGAGTTCCGAAACGATTTCGCGGGGAGAGAAGGTGCTCATGTCACTAAATTCCACTTTGCCACTGCCGAATGGACTCGAACGGATGCAGCAGCATGATCACGTTGAGTGTCAGATTGTCCCGGATGAGATAGCCGACACCGAATTCGAAGATGAGGGCGAGGGTTACGATCACCCATATAGGAAGCCTTCGCGCCATGACAAACCCCAGCACCATGGCCAGCGTGTCCGACACCGAATTGATGACGCTGTCGCCATAATAGTCGAGCGAGATCGTGCCGGCGCGATAGCGATCGATGATGAAAGGGCTGTTCTCGAGCAGCTCCCAGCCGCCCTCTATCACCACCGCAAAGGCCAGCCTGAGCCCGATCGGCGAGCGCGGGAAAAGAAACCACGCCAGCGCATAGAACAGGAAGCCGTGAATGATGTGCGAGAAGCTGTACCAGTCGGAGATATGCTGGGAATTCTCGGAGCTCTGCACGATGCCGTGCCACAGCTTGACGTAGCCGCAGGTGCAAATCGGCGTCCGCCCCATGCCGTAGAGGACCCCTGCCTGGAATATGACCAGACCGAGAACCAACAGAAGCCCCATTCGCCAACTGTCTTCGTAGGCCGAGACGGTTTTGTCGCTGGATACGCTCATGCTGCTATTGCCCCTCTTCTGCGTCACCCTGTTCGGCATCACCCTCTGGGGCATCAATCGCCATCAGCACGGCATCGCCATATTCCGACTTCCTGCGATCGATAGCCCTGAAACCGGCTTTTTCATAGGCACGGATAGCCCGTGCATTGGCCGGGTCCGGGTCGATGATGACGCGCGGCGCACCTTCCTCGAAAAGCTGCTCGACGAACTGCCGGACGATCGCCGAGCCGTGGCCGGTCCCGACAAGCTCCGGCACGCCGATCGACAGATCGATGCCGAGCGTGCCGAACGGCTGGTCGCTATAGGGATGACCGTCCTCCAGATGCGGATCGTAGCTCTGCAAATAGCCGATGGGTTTGCCGTCGAGCTCGATAATCAGCGGCTCGACCGAAATGCTGTTGATATGCTCGCGGATCTCCGCGATCTCGGTCTCTGGGTCGTTCCACCATTCGGCGACATGCGGCTCGGCAAGCCAGCCGGCGATCATCGGCAGGTCCCTCTCGGTCACCGGCCGAAAACCGTAGCGGAGGCTCCGCTCAGGCGGCATCGAGGGTTTCGACGACGAAGCTGTTGTTGGTGTAGACGCAAATGTCGGACGCGATCTGCATCGCCTTGCGGGCGATCTCCTCGGCGTCCTTATCGGTATCCATCAGGGCGCGGGCCGCGGCCAGCGCGTAGTTGCCGCCGGAGCCGATGGCCATCACGCCAAATTCGGGCTCCAGCACGTCGCCGGTGCCGGTCAGCGCCAGCGACACCGACCTGTCGGCCACCAGCATCATTGCTTCCAGCCGGCGCAAATAGCGGTCGGTGCGCCAGTCCTTGGCGAGCTCGACGCAGGCGCGTGTCAGCTGGTCGGGATATTGTTCGAGCTTGGCTTCGAGCCGCTCCAGCAGCGTGAAGGCATCGGCGGTGGCGCCGGCGAAGCCGGCAATGACGTTGCCGCCCTTGCCGATGCGGCGCACCTTCTTGGCGTTGCCCTTCATGATGGTCTGGCCGAGGCTGACCTGGCCGTCGCCGGCGATCACCACTTTGCCGCCCTTGCGCACGGTTAGGATGGTCGTGGCATGCATGGTCAGTTCATTAGACATTTTCTGCTCCGGTCAGCACCGATCCCATCAAGGCGATTGGCGCGTTACGAGTGACTTGATCGGCCATATGTATGCATAGGCCAGACGATTGCAAACCGGCCATCCACCGGGCCGGATAGTGCTCCGCAGCGGTAACTGGCAATCGCCGGATCATGCTGCTAGAAGGCTTTCGTTTTCAGGCATGTGAACGCCTGAATCGTGCAAATCTGAGACAAGGATGAGGTCATGGTGCCCCGTTCCGCCGAGATAAGCCGCAAGACCAAGGAAACCGACATCTCCGTGTCGGTTCAGGTCGACGGCTCGGGCAAATCCGACATTTCGACGGGCGTCGGCTTCTTCGACCATATGCTGGACCAGTTATCGCGCCATTCGCTGATCGACATGACGGTGAAGGCCAAGGGCGACCTGCACATAGACGACCACCACACGGTCGAGGATACTGGTATCGCGCTTGGGCAGGCGCTGGCCAAGGCATTGGGCGAGCGGCGCGGCATCATGCGCTATGCTTCGATCGATCTCGCCATGGACGAGACGCTGACGCGGGCGGCGATCGACGTCTCCGGCCGGCCTTTTCTGGTCTGGAATGTTTCGTTCTCATCGCCGAAGATCGGTACGTTCGACACCGAGCTGGTGCGCGAATTCTTCCACGCGCTGGCGCAGAATGCCGGCATCACGCTGCATGTCACCAATCATTACGGCGCCAACAACCACCACATTGCCGAGACCTGCTTCAAGGCCGTGGCGCGTGCGCTGCGTTCGGCGCTCGAGCGCGACCCGCGCCAGCCGGACGCGGTTCCCTCCACCAAGGGATCCCTGAAAGGGTAGCGCCATGGCCATCTATGTCGCGATGGAACCGCCAGGCCGCAGCGAAAGGGTGGACACCACCTTTGTCCGTGACGGCTTTGCCTGGCTCGGCTTCCTATTGCCGCCGCTGTGGCTGGCCTGGCACCGGCTGTGGGTCGAGGCGGCATTGGCCTTTGTCGCCATGGGCCTGCTTTCGATGCTGGGCGAAAGCCTGGGCCTGGAAAGCGCAGGCTCGCTTTTGTCCCTCCTTGTCATGCTCTTTGTCGGACTGGAAGGGCAGGCCCTGCGGATCGCAGCACTGCGCCGCCGTGGCTGGCGTGAATGGGGTGTCGTCGAGGCCGACAGGCTCGACGATGCCGACATTCGCTACGCGTTGGAAACCGATGCGGATTCGAATGCACGGTCCCCCGCACAGCGCATCGTCCCGGACGCAGCACTTGCCCGGCCGACGCCGATGGGCATGGCACTGGGGCTGACCCATATTCCGGGAAGGCGCTGAGATGCGGGTCGCGATCATCGATTACGGGTCGGGCAATCTGCGCTCGGCCACCAAGGCCCTCGAGCGTGCCGCTCATGAAGCCGGCATTGCCGCCGCGATTGAACTCACAGCCGATGCCGAGCGGGTCAGGACCGCCGACCGCATCGTCCTGCCCGGCGTTGGCGCCTATGCCGATTGCGCCGCTGGACTGCGCGCTGTGGCCGGCATGTGGGAAGCGGTCGAGGAGGTCGCGATCGTCAAGGGACGGCCGTTCCTAGGCATCTGCGTCGGCATGCAGCTGATGTCGGAGCGAGGCTTGGAGAAAACGGTTACGAAAGGGTTTGGCTGGATCGCCGGCGACGTCAAGGAGATCACGCCGGCCGATCCGACACTGAAGATCCCGCAGATCGGCTGGAACACGATTGACCTGAAGCGCAAGCATCCGCTGTTTTCCGGCATTGCGACGGGCGGGAAGGGGCTGCACGCCTACTTCGTCCACTCCTACCATCTCGATGCACGGAAGGAGGACGAGGTGCTGGCGGTCGCCGACTACGGTGGCCCGGTGACGGCCGCTGTCGCCCGCGGCAATCTCGCCGGAACGCAATTCCACCCCGAGAAGAGCCAGGCGCTCGGCCTCGCTTTGATCACCAACTTCCTGCAATGGAGGCCCTAGGTCATGAGCAAGAAGGGCTATTGGATGGCGATGGTCGATGTCCGCGACCCCGAGGTCTACAAGCAGTACATCGAGGCCAATGCCGCGGCTTTTGCGAAATACGGCGCGAAGTTTCCCGTGCGCGCCGGACAGTATACCAGCCCGGAAGGGCCGACAGGCAATCGCCACGTGCTGGTGGAATTCGAATCCTACGAGACGGCGATCGCCTGCTACGGCTCGCCTGAATACCAGGAGGCCTTGAACTACAGGCTCGCCGGCTCGACCGGCCACTTTGTCATCGTCGAAGGCGCCTGAAGGTGATCCTGTTTCCGGCGATAGACCTCAAGGACGGCAAATGCGTGCGCCTCAAGCATGGCGACATGGCGACCGCGACGGTCTACAATGACGATCCCGCCGCTCAGGCGCGCGCCTTCGAAGAGCAGGGCTTCGAATGGCTGCACGTCGTCGACCTCAACGGCGCCTTCAAGGGCCAGAGCGTCAACAGCGCGGCAGTCGGCGCCATCCTCAAGGCGACGAACAACCCGGTGCAGCTCGGCGGCGGCATCCGCACTCTGGCGCAGATCGAGGACTGGCTCGACCGTGGGCTGGCCCGCGTCATTCTTGGCACTGTGGCGGTGCGCGATCCGGATCTGGTCAGGCAGGCTTGCAAGGCATTCCCGGGCAAGATCGCCGTCGGCATCGACGCCAAGGGCGGCAAGGTCGCGGTCGAAGGCTGGGCGGAGGCCTCGAGCCTCGGCGTCATCGAACTGGCGAGGAAATTCGAGGGCGCCGGCGTTGCTGCCATCATCTACACCGACATTGATCGAGACGGGGTGCTGACCGGCATCAACTGGGACGCCACCATCGATCTCGCCGAGGCGGTTTCGATCCCGGTCATCGCCTCGGGCGGGCTCGCCTCGATCGCCGACATTGTGCGCATGACCATGCCCGATGCGCGGAAGCTCGAAGGCGCGATCTCCGGCCGCGCGCTCTACGACGGCCGCATCGACCCGGCCGAGGCACTGGCGATCCTGCGTGGCAAACCGATGGCAGGGGCGTCATCATGAAAGTCTCGATTATCCTCGCCCCCTATGACAGCGGGCACCATCATGAAGGGTGCGGCCAGGGGCCGGACGCCATCATCGGCGGTGGGCTCGTCGAAGCTCTGACCGTGGCCGGCCATGACGTCGCCGTCGAAGATATCGGCAAGGTGGGAGACGAGCAGGGGCGCGAAATCGCAACCGGCTTCGCCGTCTGCAACGCCGTCGCGGCCAAGGTCGGCCTCGCCCGCGACGGAGGAGGCTTCCCCATTGTCCTTGCTGGAAATTGCCTGACCGCCGCCGGTGCGGTTGCCGGTGAAGACGCGGATTCGATTATCTGGATCGATCAGCATGGCGATCTCAACACGCCAGAGACGTCCGCCTACGGCTTTCTCGACGGCATGGCGCTGGCGGCGACACTCGGGCTCTGCTGGCGTCCGATGGCGGCAGCAATTCCGGGATTCCGGCCGATGGACCCGGCGCACTGCATGCTGGTCGATGCCCGCGACCTCGATCCCGACGAAAAGCGCCTGCTGGAAACTTTGCCGATCGTGCGCGCCGAATGTGCCGGTGCGCTCGATATGGTGGGAAAGCTCACAGCGGCAGGGGCTGTTCGGGGACATCTGCATCTGGACCTGGATGTCCTCGATCCGGATGTGCTGCAGGTGAACCGCTACACGCATCCGGGCGGTCCGAGTCCGGAACAGCTGCGGCAGCTTGCCTGCGGGCTGGCCAGATCCATCCCGATCGTGGGCGTGACGCTCTCGGCCTACGATCCGGCCTTTGATTCCCAGTCCGAGGTTCCGTCCGTCGTCGGCCAGCTGCTTGTCGACTTTCTTGCGGCGATCGAGAGGATCTGATGCTGAAAGCCCGCGTCATCCCCTGTCTCGACGTCAAGAACGGTCGCGTCGTCAAGGGCGTCAATTTCGTCGACCTGGTCGATGCCGGCGATCCCGTCGAAGCGGCAAAAGCCTATGACGCGGCCGGCGCCGACGAGCTCTGCTTTCTCGACATCACTGCCTCGTCGGAAAACCGCGAGACCATCTTCGATGTCATTACCCGAACGGCCGAACAATGTTTCATGCCGCTGACTGTCGGTGGTGGCGTCCGCCAGGTCGCCGACATCAGGAAGCTGCTTCTGGCCGGCGCCGACAAGGTGTCGATCAATACGGCGGCGGTGAAAACCCCAAATTTTGTCGCCGAGGCTGCCGACAAGTTTGGCAACCAGTGCATCGTCGTCGCCATCGACGCCAAGAAAGTGTCCGCTGCGGGCGAGGCTGATCGCTGGGAGATCTTCACCCATGGCGGCCGCGAGAAGACCGGCATCGATGCCGTCGAGTTCGCTCGGCGGATCGTCGATCTCGGCGCCGGCGAGATCCTGTTGACGTCGATGGACCGCGACGGCACCAAGGCCGGCTACGACATAGCGCTTACCCGCGCGGTCGCCGACGCCGTACGCGTGCCGGTCATCGCTTCCGGTGGCGTCGGCACGCTCGATCACATGGTCGAAGGCATTCGCGACGGCCATGCGGGCGCGGTGCTGGCAGCCTCGATCTTCCATTTCGGCACCTACAGCATCGCCGAAGCCAAGATGCATATGGCTCAGGCCGGACTGCCGATGCGGCTGGACTCGCCGGGTAATCGGTCCTAGAGCCTTTCCGGCTAAGAAGAGGCTGTAAACGCCGTTATGACCGAGTTCTCACTCTCCGATCTGGAGAAGATCATTGGCGAACGCGCACGTTCCGGCGATCCGGATTCGTGGACGGCCAAGCTCTTTCAGCGCGGCATGAGCAAGGCAGCGCAGAAACTCGGCGAAGAGGCGGTCGAAACGGTGATCGCAGCCGTCAGCGCCGACCGGGACGCGCTTGTTTCGGAAAGCGCCGATCTCATCTATCATTGGCTTGTCGTTCTCGGCATAGCGGACATTCCGCTGAGCGATGTGCTCAACGAGCTTGAACGCCGCACCGGTCGTTCGGGCATCGCCGAAAAGGCGTCTCGGCTGGACCGGGGCTGATCGCTGCGGAGGAACTCGATGGACCAGCTCGCTCCTACCGAGAAGTATTCACCCTATCGGTTCTTCTCGGCGGAGCAATGGTCGCGGTTCCGCGCCGATACGCCGATGACGCTCACCGAGGACGAGGTCCGTCGTCTGCGGTCGCTGAACGATCCGGTCGATCTCCACGAGGTCGAGCGCATCTACCTTTCGATGTCGCGGCTGTTGTCGGCCCATGTCGAAGCCAGTCAACTCCTGTTCAGGCAACGCCAGGTTTTTTTCAACGCGCTGGACGTGGCCAAGACACCGTTCATCATCGGCATTGCCGGTTCCGTGGCGGTTGGCAAATCGACCACGGCGCGCGTGCTAAAGGAGCTGCTGGCGCGCTGGCCGTCGAGTCCCAAGGTCGATCTGGTCACCACCGACGGTTTCCTGCTGCCGAACGAAGTCCTGCGCCGCAACAATCTGATGGAGCGCAAGGGCTTTCCCGACAGCTACGACGTCGGCGCGCTGCTGCGTTTCCTGTCCGGCATCAAATCGGCGCAGCGCAACGTCCGCGCGCCGGTCTATTCGCACCTGACCTATGACGTTATCCCGGGCGAGTTCCAGACCATCGACAGGCCGGACATCCTGATCTTCGAGGGCATCAATGTCCTGCAACCTGGCAAGCTGCCGAAGGACGGCAAGATCGTGCCTTTCCTGTCAGATTTCTTCGACTTCGCCATCTATATCGATGCCGAGGAGGCGCTTATCCATCACTGGTATATCGCCCGCTTCATGCGGCTGCGCGAAACCGCCTTCCGCGACCCAGCCTCCTTCTTCCACCGCTATTCGCAACTTTCCGAGGATGCGGCCCGCGCCATCGCCGAGGGCCTGTGGACCAACATCAACCTGAAGAACTTGCGCGAGAATATATTGCCGACCCGCGCCCGCGCCGATCTCATCCTGCGCAAGGGCGCCAATCATCTGGTCGAGGAAGTGGCGCTCCGAAAACTGTGAAATCCCGATTCATTCCTTAAAGTCATCTTAACCCCGTCTTCCTATTGTCAGGCCTGATCTGCGGGCTCGGCAAACAATGAATGCGCCATTCCTAAATATTGATCGGCCGGCAGCGGACCGCGTCGCACATCCGGGCAGCGGCGCCGCCACGATTGCCCTGATCGTGCCGGTCCACAATGAGGAAGGCGCGATTGCCCCGTTCCTGAAGGCGGTGTGCGAAAGCACCGCTCCGCTGAAGGACAATGGCGTTGCCCTCGAGTTCATCTTCGTCAACGACGGCAGCAGCGATACGACGCTCGAAAAGCTGATCGAAGCCCAACAAGCAGACCCTCGCATCCACATAATCGACCTTTCACGCAATTTCGGCAAGGAAGCCGCGATGACCGCGGGCCTCGACAGCTGCGATGCCGATGCCGCGATCCCGATGGACGTCGATATGCAGGATCCGCCGCATGTCATCCCCTTGCTTGTGGAAAAGTGGCGCGAGGGGTTCGAGGTTGTTCTTGCCAAGCGAGCCAACCGGTCGAGCGACAGCTTTCTCAAGCAGCGCTCCGCCTCGATGTTCTACCGCGTTCACAACTGGATCGCGCAGCAGAAGATCCCGCACGATGTCGGCGACTTCCGTTTGATCGACCGTCAGGTCATCCAGGCGCTGCGGTCTTTGCCCGAACGCCGTCGTTTCATGAAGGGCCTGTTCGCCTGGGTCGGGTTCCGCACCGCAAGCGTCGAATATGTCCGCGATCAGCGGATCGTCGGCCAGTCGAAATTCTCCGGCTGGAAGCTGTGGAACTTCGCGCTCGAAGGCATCACCAGCTTCTCCACCGCTCCGCTTGAAATCTGGACCTATGTCGGCGCGACGATTTCCGCGCTGTCGTTCCTCTACGGCCTGCTGATCGTCGCCAAGACAATGATCTTTGGCGTTGATGTGCCCGGCTACGCCTCGCTGCTGGTCAGCGTTCTTTTTCTTGGCGGCATCCAGTTGCTCGGCATCGGCATCATCGGACAATACCTCGGCAGGGTCTACGCCGAGATCAAGCAGCGTCCGATCTACATTGTGCGCCGCAAATATGAGGGAATGAGCTAATGGAGCTCGACGCCTACCGACAGATGGCCGCCACCGAAGACGAGCATTGGTGGTTCTGCGGGCGTCGCGCCATCGCAGAGGCGGTCATTCGCAGCATCGACCTGCCCGAAAAGGCGCGCATCGTCGAGATCGGCGCCGGCACCGGCGGCAACATCCGGATGCTGGAGCAGTTCGGCACCGTGACGGCAGTCGAGATGAGCGATCTCGCACGCAGGATTGCCTGGGAAAAGACCGGCCGCGACTTCCTTGCCGGACATCTGCCGGACAACATTCCTGTCACGCCGCAAAGCTGCGACCTGGTTTGCCTGTTCGACGTGCTGGAACATGTCGCCGAAGACGAGGCATCGCTTGCCGCGATCCGCCAGATGCTGAAACCAGCCGGCAGCGTCATCCTTACGGTGCCCGCACACCAATGGTTGTGGAGCACGCATGATGTGGGGCTGCATCATATGCGGCGCTATTCACGCAATCTGCTGCGTGAACGAATTGAAAGGGCTGGTTTCAGGATCGACCGGCTGAGCTACACAAATGCCGCACTCTTTCCTGTAGCGGCACTGGCACGGCTGGTGGATAGGTTGCGCAAGCCCGCCTTGCCAGCCGGCCATGCAACGCCGTCGAAACCACTGAATGCGGCGATGAAGGCAGTGTTTTCGGCGGAAGGCCGCATCATACCAAATGCAAGCCTGCCCTTCGGTGTTTCGCTGCTGGCGGTATTCCGCAAGGACGACGCCGTCGAAACCGGTCGCCTCGACGAGAAATTGGCAGCTTGACCGCGCAATGGGCACCGGTTCGTATCGTCGACTATCGCGCTTTGCGCTAATTGGCATTGCGTCGACGCTGATCTATGCCGTTTGTGCTCTCCTGCTGTCGCGTGGGCAGGCGACGGCGGCCCTGCCGGCGGCGCTCACATCGTTTGCGGCCTACGCCGTTGCCGCGCTGTTTTCTTACACCGGGCATAAATATTTCACCTTCACCTCGGGCGGCAGCCACGCGATGGAACTGCCCCGCTTTCTCCTGCTCACCGCTTCCGGCCTCGCTGTCGCAATCGCCCTGCCGGGGCTTTTGACCCAGATGCTCGGCGTCCCTGCCGCAGTCCCGATCCTGCTTACCTGCATTGCCGTGCCGGTCATCAACTATGTCGTCCTCGGACGCTGGGTGTTTCGTGGTCTCTAGCGCGCGATCCCTCAGTGAACTGCTGCCCGGTGCCAACCGTTTCTCGCCGTTTGCGGGCGTGGCGGGCGCCCCGTTGCTGCTGGCCTGCCTGGTCGTCATATACGCCGTCTGGCTGACAACAATTGCGATACCGACCAATGTCGACGTGTCATGGCTTCTGGTCGTCTGTGATCGGCTGCTTGGCGGAGAGCGGCTCAACACCGACATCATGGAGACCAACCCACCTTTCTCGATCTGGCTCTACATGCCGTTCATGCTCCTGGAAAAGCTCACCGGCATACGTGCGGAATTCTGGCTGACGCTTGGTGTCGTTTGCCTGAGCCTGGCCAGTCTTTTCGTTTCTGTCCGCATTCTCGCGCGCGATGAACCGGTTTACCGGCAGCCCCATGCGTTCTGGGCAGCAGCGGCGGCCCTGGGCTGGGTTCTCTGTTTCATGCCGGATCAATTCGGCCAACGCGAGCACTTCGCGTTGATTGCCATTCTGCCTTGGGTGGCGTTGCAATGCACACGTCAGCGGAACCCGGATTTCAGCGCCGGCTCGCGCCTGGAGCACATGGTCGCGGGCTTCGGCGCGGCGATCGTGGTCATGGTCAAGCCGCCCTATTTTGCGCTGGCCTTCATGTTGCCGTCACTCTGTCTTGCGGTTGAAAGGCGGTCGCTGAAACCGCTCTTCGTCGTGGAGAACCTGCTTGGCGCTACGATCGTGGCCGCCTATGTCGCGTCCATCGCGCTCTTCGACCGTGCTTATTTAAGCGAAGTCCTGCCCTTGGTCAGCGAGGTCTATCTTCCGTTGAGGGCCTCTACCGCCGATATGCTGGCGAACTGGCCGAAAGTGGTGCTGCTTCTGGCCGCCGCTACCGTGCTTGCGGCCGGCGGCCTGAGGCAGACGAACTGGGACGTCAGGATTCCGCTTCTGACCGCACTGGGGTTCATTCCGGCCTTCATCGTCATGGGCAAGGGTTGGCCCAATCACGCCCTGGCGATGGTCGTTGTTGCAACACTTGCATTTGGCATCCAGCTTCTGCGGTTCGGCACATTCCGCAGTGCAGGCTTCATTCGCAAGGCCGCCCTGATCTTCGGCTGCGTGCTGGTGCTGCAACTAGCGGTCAGGGCACAGTACGCGGCGCTGACGACGGACAACGGCCCGATCGGGCGCTCTGTCGCCGCGATCCGCGCAACGGTCGAAACCCCGACCATCATGTCGATCGCCGACCGGATGCAGGTTGCCCATCCCCTCGCCAGGCTGGTCGACGGCAGGTTCATATCACGCCATCCGAGCGCCTGGGCGGTCTCCAACGCTGACACGCTCGCCCGCGCCACCGGCGATCTCGAACGGAGACGGGAACTTGAAAGCATCCGCGATCGGGTGATCGGCGAATACGCCGCCGAGATATCAGCGAAGAAGCCCGATGTCGTGCTGTCAGGCTCGCCCGCGCGGACAGCCCTGATGCTGCAGGACAAGCGGATCGGAGCCGCCTTGGCCGACTATCGTCTGCTGCACCACGAGCCGGAAATCACTGTCTATCTGCGTTACACGGCGCCTGCGCCGCTCCAAACCAATTGAGCAGAGGCTCCCGGAAGACCATGGCACGGCTGGATCCAATCGCTCCGCTGGACGACGTATGGCTCGAGCTCGAGAGCCTCGGTGCAACATCATGAGCGTCTCGAACGACATTGACGGCTTGAGCCGGTGGCGCGGCCGGAATATCGCGGCGGCGCTGCTTCCTAGCCGCAATGTCCTGGCCATTGCCGCAGTCACCGTGTTCTCCATCGTCTGGCAGCGGCGTTGGGGGACTGTTCCCGATACTAGCTGGCTGATCACGGTATGCGAGCGGATGCTCTCCGGTGAGCGGCTTTACTCGCAGATCCACGAGACCAACCCTCCATTCAGCGTATGGCTCTATCTGCCGCCAGTGGCTGTGGCCAGATTGCTGGGCGCCGCCCCGGAAATCCTGGTTGAGGCCTGGACATACCTTGCCGTGCTTATCGGACTTTCGCTCTCGGGCGTGATCGTCAAGCGCGGGGGTTTCACCGAAACTGCATCACTGTTTGCACTGGGGCCAGCGTTTTGCGCAATGCTGGTGATCTTCCCCGGCAACGCCTTCAGCGAGCGAGAGCATATCGGCATGGCGCTTTTCATGCCGCTGCTTGCGCTTCACGCCTGGCGTGCGCGCAGAGATGCAGCCGCCCAACCAGGCCCGGGGATCGCCGTACTCGCCGGCCTGTCGGGCAGCATTTTGCTGCTGGTCAAGCCCTACTATGCGATCATGGTGTTGGCGCCAGCGCTGGTCGTTGCAGTGCGCCGGCGCAGCCTGAAATCGATCTTCGCCCTGGAACACTGGGTCATTGGCGGCATCTGCATTGTCTATCTCGGCGCGGTCACGCTGATCCATCCGGAATTCCTGCGCGACATCTATCCCCTCTTGGCGGATGTTTATGGAAAGCTCGGCATCTTTTGGCCCATCGTGATCGGCCACGGTTTCGCGTGGTGTTTCCTCGTCTTCCTGATTTGGTGGCTGTGGCCGGCCGGGCGGTTTCCAGAGCTGGCGGCGGTAGCGCTGGCTGCATCGATCGCCGGCATGTTTCCCCTGTTCTACCAAGCGAAAGGCTGGTCTTATCATGCCTATCCCGCGATCTTTTGCGCCGTGGCAGCCATTTTGTGCCTGCTGGCAGTGCCCAGGATCGTGCGGCAGCCGTCGAAGCTGTTGGCGTTCGTGACGGCGCCTTCGCGAGCTTGGGCACTGGCGGGGGTGGCAATCGCTTTCTTGCCATACTGGAGCACCCAGAAACCGGGGCCGGCGCTGGTTGCCGCCATTCGCGCCGCGACCGATCGGCCTACTATTGCGTTGATCAGTTCGGATATGTCCTCGGGACATCCGTTGACCCGCATGATCGATGGGCAGTTCGTTTCGACCCATGTCAGCGATTGGCTCGGAGTGTTCGCGCTTTCCCTGTCCCGGCAGGCAGCCCTTTCCGGTGATACCGCTGAAGCCACGCGTTACCAGGCCATCATGGCGCGTTACGTCGAAAGCAAACGCAAAGAATTCGCGCGTCTGCGCCCGGATATCATTGTCTTCAAGAAAAACAACGCGATGTGGACAAGCCAACTGACAGAGCGTTTTGGCTTTGACGCCATCCTGGCGCACTACCGCATTCTCGTCGAGGACGAGACCGAGCGCATCTATCTGCGCGACGATTATGTCCGGTCGGGCGACCGGCCACCCGAATTGAGCAAGGCCTCGGAAAAACCATGACGCGGCTGGTGGTCGTGGCCGGTCGGCCATTTCCCAGAGCTGGCTGCCGTAGCGCTGGCAGCATCTATTGCCGGCTTGTTCCCGCTGTTCTACCAGGACAAAGGCTGGACGTATCATGCCTACCCATCGATTTTTTACGCTGTAGCGGCTAGTCTTTGCTTGCTGGCCTTGCCGAGAAGCGAGCGGCAATCGGCAGGGCTGCTCTCCCGCCTGGCGGCTCCCCCGCGAGCCTTGGTGTCGCTGGCGATTGTGGCTGCCTTCTTACCGAACTGGGGCACTCAGAAGCCAGGCGCGGTGTTGGTCGCCGTGATACGCGCCGCGACCGATCGACCAAACGTCGCCTTGATCAGTCCAGATATAGACACTGGACATCCACTAAGCCGCATGATCGGCGGCCAGTTCGTTTCGGCCGATCCCAATGACTGGCTTGGAGCGTTTGCAATGGCTCTGTCCCGGCAAGCCACGCTTTCGCGTGACGTCGCCCAAGCCACGCATTACGAGATGATCATGGAGCGTTACGCTGAAAGCAAACGCCAAGAATTTGAGCGTCTGCGCCCTGATATTATTATCTCTACGAAAGTTATCAGGAAAGATGATGGCCCTTGGACAAGCCAACTGATGGAGCGTTTTGGCTTTGACGCGATCCTGGCGCACTTATCGCATTCTCGTCGAGGACGAGACCGAGCGCATCTATCTGCGCGACGATTATGTCCGGCCGGGCGACCGGCCACCCGAACAGCCTATTTCGGCATCGTCACCCGACGCAGCGTCAGATTGATGCGGCCGCCGTTCTTGAGCAATGCCGAGGTCGAGGGGTAGATGCGGTCAACGCCGTGAAAGCAGAGGCGGCCTTCGCCGCCGAGCACGACGACGTCGCCGCTCTTCAATCTGAACGATTTGGTGGCGCCGTCGCGCATGGTCTGGCCGACCCGGAACAGGCAATCGTCGCCGAGTGAGGCCGAGACGACAGGCGCGGAGAAATCGCTCTCGTCGCGATCCTGGTGAAGACCCATCTTGGCATCCTGGGAATAGAAATTGACCAGGCAGGCCTCCGGCGGGTGCGCATAGGCAGATACGTCCCGCCACAGTTCGAGCAGCATCTCCGGGATCGGCGGCCATGGCCTTCCGGTCACCGGGTGAGTCGGCTGGTAGCGATAGCCGTGCTCCTTGTCGGTGACCCAGCCCAGCGGGCCGCAATTGGTCATGCGCACGCTCATCTCCTTGCCGGTACGCGGCATCGCCGGCACGAACAGCGGGGCTTCCTGCACGACCTCCCTGATATCTTCCACCAGCACTTCCTGCATGGCGCGCGACAGGTAACCAGGCATATGGCGGACGCCTTTGGGCAGCACGAGCATCGGGTCGCTTGATCCGTTGGTCTGGAAAATCAGAATGCCACCGTCAAACGAAAACGGCGACCCGAAAGCCGCCTCCGGCAGTGGCTGCACATTTCACACCGGCGATCTGGGATCCGAAGCCGATTCGGCTGTCAGTCATCCTCGACCCGGCCACGCATTTTCTTGATCGAGCCGCGCCCGGCTTTGCTCTTCAGCCGTCTTTCGACCGCGCCCTTGGACGGCCTTGTCTTCTTGCGCGGCGGTGGCGGCGGTTCGGCGGCCTTGGCGACCAGTGCCGTCAGCCGCGCCCGGGCGTCCGCCCGGTTCTGCTCCTGCGTGCGGAAGCGTCCGGCTTCGATGACGATGACGCCGTCCTTGGTGGCGCGCTGGCCGGCAAGCTTGATGGTCCGTTCGCGCACACGCTCCGACAGGCCCGGTGCATTGGCAGCATCGAAGCGCAATTGCACCGCCGTCGCCACCTTGTTGACGTTCTGGCCGCCCGGGCCGGACGAACGGATGAAGTCCTCGTGCAGGTCACCCGGATTAATCACCGCATCGTCGGTGATGATGATTTTTTCGTCGGCGTTCATGCCGCAGTCATGGCGCGGCAGGCGAAAAAAGAAAAGGCCCGATCGAAGCCGGGCCTTGAAGCGCGACGGCTATTCAGCCGCTACCTGCATGCGTGGTGCAGCGCCGAGCACGGTTGCGTCGACATGGGCCTCGAACTTTTCGAAATTGTCGACGAACATGCCAACCAGCCTTGCCGCCTGCCGGTCATAGGCGGGCTTGTCGATCCAGGTCGATCTCGGGTCGAGAATGGCGCGGTCGACGCCGGTAACCGTCACCGGCACGTCGAAACCGAAATTGGCGTCGGTCCGGAAGTCGGCCGCTTTCAGCGAGCCGTCGAGTGCTGCCGCAAGCAGCGCCCGCGTTGCCTTGATCGGCATCCGCTTGCCGGTGCCGTAAGCGCCGCCGGTCCAGCCGGTGTTGACCAGCCAGCAATCGACGCCGTGGCGGGCGATGAGCTCGCGCAGCAGATTGCCGTATTCCGACGGATGCCGCGGCATGAACGGTGCGCCGAAGCATGTCGAAAATGTCGCTTCGGGTTCAGTAACGCCTTTCTCGGTCCCCGCCACCTTGGCGGTATAGCCGGAGAGGAAATGGTACATCGCCTGCGCCGGGGTCAGCCGCGCGATCGGCGGCATCACGCCGAACGCGTCGGCGGTCAGCATGATGATATTCTTCGGGTGGTTGGCGCGCCCCGTCTTGCTGGCGTTCGGAATGAAGTGGAGCGGGTAGGCGCAGCGTGTGTTTTCGGTCAGCCCGCCATCGTCGAAATCCGGCACGCGACCGGCGTCGAGCGCGACATTCTCCAGCACCGTGCCGAAGCGCTGGGTGGTGGCGAAGATCTCCGGCTCGGCTTCGGCCGAAAGCTTGATCGTCTTGGCATAGCAGCCGCCTTCGAAATTGAAGATGCCGTGCGGTCCCCAGCCATGCTCGTCATCGCCGACCAGCGTGCGCGACGGGTCGGCCGACAACGTCGTCTTGCCGGTCCCGGAAAGGCCGAAGAAGACGGCCGCGTCGCCGGCGAGTCCTTCATTGGCAGAGCAATGCATCGGCATCACGCCTTTTGCCGGCAGCAGATAGTTGAGCACGGTGAATACCGACTTCTTCATCTCGCCGGCATAGGAGGTACCGCCGATCAACACGATCATGCGCGAAAGATCGACGGCGATCACCGTTTCGCCGCGCGTGCCGTGGCGGGCGGGATCGGCGCGGAACGACGGCAGGTCGATGATCGTCAAATCGGGCACGAAATGCTCGAGTTCGGCGGCTGCCGGCCGGATGAGCAGATTGCGGATGAACAAGGAGTGCCAGGCAAGCTCCGTGATCACCCGGGTCGGCAGCTTCAGCTCCTCGTCGGCGCCGCCGACCAGGTCCTGCACATAAAGGTCCTTTCCAGCCGCATGGGCGCGAAAATCGGCAAGCAGCGTATCGAACTGCCCCGGCGAAATCGCTTTGTTGTTGTCCCACCATACATGCGGCGCGGTGCTTTCGTCGCGCACCACGAATTTGTCCCTGGGCGAGCGGCCGGTGTGCTGCCCGGTTTCGGCGGCAAGCGCGCCATGCGCGGTGAGTCGGGCCTCGCCACGGCGGATTGCCTCCTCGTAGAGCGCGGCCGCGCCGAAATTATAGCGCACCACGCCCGTGGTTCTCAGGCCGATCCGATCGATTGTACATGCAGGATTGCGTTTGCCGGCTTCCGACATGGGTGTCCCTTCTTCGATTTACCGCGTCTTTACCGGCGAATTCCGGAACCCCCATTGCAGGAGCTAAAAACGTCAAAACCAGAAAAGGCGAATGATATCAAATCATTAATCGATTTAAATATTTTGAAAGTTGTTTAAATCGTTTATATGTGCAAAAACACTGATGGTTGCCCAAAGGATTGGCGATGTTCATTCGTCCAATCCATATCGAGGTACAATTGTGGCCGCCGGCATGCCGCGCGTGACAGCGGATAGAGCCTATGCCACATTTTGTACCTAATTTGTCCTGCAAAAGCCCCTTCTCGACGAAAGAAGGGACAGCTCATGAGGGAGCCGCTTGAAATGGCAACAATCGCGCTTGTCGACGACGATCGCAACATTCTGACTTCGGTTTCGATCGCCCTCGAATCCGAGGGTTATCGGGTTGAAACCTACACGGATGGGGCGTCGGCGCTGGAGGGACTGGCGGCGCGCCCGCCGAACCTCGCCATCCTCGACATCAAGATGCCGCGCATGGACGGCATGGAGCTGCTGCGCCGGATGCGCCAGAAATCCGACCTGCCGGTGATCTTCCTGACCTCCAAGGACGACGAGATCGATGAACTGTTCGGCCTCAAGATGGGCGCCGACGACTTCATCCGCAAACCCTTCTCGCAGCGTCTTCTGGTCGAGCGCGTCCGCGCCGTGCTGCGCCGCGCCAGTACCCGCGAGGCGGCCGCCAAGGCGCCCAACCAGCAGGCTCGGTCGCTTGAGCGCGGCCAGCTTGTCATGGACCAGGAGCGCCACACCTGCACCTGGAAGGGCGAGCCGGTGACGCTTACCGTCACCGAGTTCCTCATCCTGCATTCGCTGGCCCAGCGTCCAGGCGTCGTAAAAAGCCGTGATGCGCTGATGGATTCGGCTTATGATGAGCAGGTCTATGTCGATGACCGCACCATCGACAGTCACATCAAGCGGCTGCGCAAAAAGTTCAAGGCCGTCGATGATGACTTCGAAATGATCGAAACCCTTTACGGAGTCGGATATCGGTTCCGCGAAGCTTGAGTCGAGCGGGAGCTGCTATTCGATGGCAGTGGAAGTAGAGCGAGTGAGACGATCGGGCGCCGCCAGGCGCCCGCCGCGGATTCTGCCCGCCTTCGTGTCGAAAATCACGGTGCCGATGCGCCGGTTTCTCGGCCATCACATCTTTTCCAGCCTGACGCGGCGTATTCTCTTTCTCAATCTTGCCGGCCTGGCCGTCCTGGTCACCGGCATTCTCTACCTCAACACCTTTCGAGACGGGCTGATCGACGCCCGTGTCGAGAGCCTGATGACCCAGGGCGAGATCATTGCCGGCGCGATTGCCGCATCGGCGACGGTCGAGACCGATTCGATCAGCATCGATCCGGAAAAGCTGCTTGAGTTGCAGGCTGGCGAAAGCCTCGGCCCGGGCTCCGATCAGCTCGACAATCTCGATTTCCCGATCAATCCGGAGCGCGTGGCGCCGGTGCTCAGGCGGTTGATCTCGCCGACGCGCACGCGCGCCCGCATTTACGACCGCGACGCCAACCTGCTGCTCGATTCCCGCCATCTCTATTCGCGCGGTCAGATCCTTCGCTACGATCTGCCGCCGGTCGAAGAGGAGCAGCCGGATCTTCTGGAGCGCATCCAGAAATTCGTCTTCGATTTCTTCCGCAATAAGCAGCTGCCCGTCTATCGCGAGCAGCCGGGCGGCAACGGTGCTGCGTTTCCCGAAGTGGTCAAGGCGCTTACCGGCAGTCCGTCGACGATCGTGCGGATCTCGGAGCAGGGCGAGCAGATCGTTTCCGTGGCGGTGCCGATCCAGCGCTTCCGTGCCGTTCTCGGCGTACTGATGCTGTCGACCGAAGGTGGCGACATCGACAAGATCGTCGCGGCCGAGCGCAAGGCGATCCTGCGCGTGTTCGGCATCGCCGCGTTGGTTACCGCTATCCTGTCGATGCTGCTGGCCTCCACCATCGCCAACCCGCTGCGCCGGCTTTCCGCGGCGGCGGTCAGGGTTCGCCGCGGTGTCAAGAACCGCGAGGAAATTCCCGACTTCTCCGACCGCCAGGACGAGATCGGCAATTTGTCGATCGCCGTGCGCGACATGACCAATGCGCTCTACGCCCGCATTGAGGCGATCGAAAGTTTTGCCGCGGATGTCTCGCATGAATTGAAGAACCCACTCACCTCGCTGCGCAGCGCGGTGGAGACATTGCCGCTGGCCAAGAACGACAATTCGCGCAGCCGGCTGATGGATATCATCCAGCACGATGTGAGGCGCCTGGACCGCCTGATCACCGATATTTCCGATGCCTCCCGTCTCGATGCCGAACTGGCGCGGGAAGACGCGGGAACTGTCGACCTGAAGAAGTTCATCACCGATCTGGTCGCCGTCTCGCGCGAGGCCACACGCAACAAGAAGGCGGTCGAGATCGAATTCAAGGTCGCCAAACTGCCGCAGGGCGTGAAAGGCTACTTCGTCGTCGGCCATGATCTGAGGATCGGCCAGGTGATCACCAACCTGATCGAGAATGCCCGCTCGTTCGTTCCCGAAGAACGTGGCCACATCACCATATCGCTGGCGCGCGCCGGCAAGTTCAACATCGTCACCGTCGACGACAATGGCCCCGGCATCCGGGCCGACAACATCGATCGCATTTTCGAGCGGTTCTATACCGACCGGCCGGCCGGCGAGGCGTTCGGCCAGAACTCGGGCCTTGGCCTGTCGATATCCCGGCAGATCGTCGAAGCCCATGGCGGCACGTTGAGCGCCGAGAACATCCCGGGCACCAAGCCTGGCGAGATCAAGGGCGCCCGCTTCGTGGTGACGCTGCCGGCCGAAGGCTGACGGATGAATTCCAATCACGCCTGGTCCTATTGTGCAGCCTGAAAACATTCACGGCACCGCCATCCTGATAGGTGATTGCGGCATTCTCATCACCGGACCGTCCGGCTTGGGCAAGACGACGCTGGCGCTCGCCTTGATCGATCATTGCAGCCAGCGCGGGCTGTTTTCGCGGCTGATCGGCGATGACCAGCTCTTTGCTGCCGATTGCGAGGGGCGGCTGGTCTGCCGCGCACCAGTCAGCATAGCCGGCCTCGTCGAGGTGCCGGGATTCGGCCCCAAGCCGATACCATTCGAGCCAAGCTGCGTGATCGACCTCATTATCCGGCTGGTGCCAGCCGGCAAAATGGCCCGCTTCCAGGAAGACTGCAGCGAACTCGTTTTCGGCGTACCAGTGCCGCGCATCGATCTTGCCGGGCGCAATGTCGCGGCGGCCTTGCCGGCAGTGATGTCGCGCCTGTCGATTGCGCCTTTCCTGTGATCCGATTTGGATTTTTTGCTGCAATGCGTCAAATTGGTCTGGGCCGGCGCAATTTTGGGCTTGTCAACGGGCCTTGCGTCGACAAGATAGCGCTCCCGCCACCTGGAACGGTCGGCGAGCATAAAATGCGCCTGTGAAGCGGCGATGACGGGAGCCACCAAAGAATGATCGGACTCGTGCTTGTAACGCACGGTCAACTGGCCGCCGAGTTCCGCAATGCCGTGGAACATGTCGTAGGGCCACAAGACAATTTCGAGACCGTGGCGATCGGTGCCGACGATGATATGGAACAACGCCGCCGCGACATTATCGACGCAGTCGGCCGCGTCGATACCGGATCAGGCGTCATCGTTTTGACCGACATGTTCGGCGGCACGCCCTCCAACCTCGCCATTTCCGTGATGGAATCCGGCCGCATCGAGGTCATTGCCGGCATGAACCTGCCGATGCTGATCAAGCTGTCCAGCGTTCGCAAAGGCGACAACATGGCGGCCGCGCTGGATGAGGCGCAGGCTGCCGGCCGCAAATACATCAACGTCGCCAGTCAGCTCCTGAGCAGCAAATGAGCGCGCTGTTGCCGGAAAAGGACAAGATCGTTCGCGACTTTCCGATCGTCAACCAGCGCGGCCTGCACGCGCGCGCCTCGGCCAAGTTCGTTCAAATTGCCAGCGGCTTCAATGCCACGGTCCAGGTCGAGAAGGACGGCGTCAAGGTCGGCGGCACCTCGATCATGGGCCTGATGATGCTGGCGGCGAGCCCCGGCTATTCGATCCGCGTCACCGCCAGCGGCCCGCAGGCCGAAGAGGTCATCGATGCGCTGGAGCAACTGGTTGCTTCCCGTTTTGGCGAGGAATGCTGACGGCGCTCTCTCGTGTTGGTCGCCGCTGAAGACATGCACGGATAAAGATTTCTTTATATCCCATTGTCGTCCGACTCCCGATCTGCTAGTCAGGCCGGCAACTCGCGCCCTCCGACACGCCTTCGGGGCGGGGCGCGTCCCGCAATCAATTCGCATCGGAGCACTGCCATGACGGGTAGCAAGGATTATGTGGTCGCCGACATCGCGCTTGCCGGCTGGGGCCGCAAGGAGATCGAGATCGCCGAAACCGAAATGCCGGGCCTGATGGCCTGCCGCGAGGAATTCGGCGACAAGAAGCCGCTCAGGGGCGCGCGCATCACCGGCTCGCTGCACATGACCATCCAGACCGCGGTGCTGATCGAAACGCTTAAGGCGCTCGGCGCCGATATCCGCTGGGCTTCCTGCAACATCTTCTCGACCCAGGACCACGCTGCCGCGGCCATTGCCGAGGCCGGAATTCCGGTGTTTGCCGTCAAGGGCGAGACGCTGGAGGATTATTGGGTCTACACCGACAAGATCTTCCAGTGGGCCGATGGCGGCACCTCCAACATGATCCTCGACGACGGTGGCGATGCTACCATGTACATCCTGATCGGCGCCCGCGCCGAGGCCGGCGAGGATGTGCTGTCCAATCCGGGCAGCGAAGAGGAAGAGATCCTGTTTGCCCAGATCAAGAAGCGCATGCAGGCATCGTCGGGCTTCTTCACCAAGCAGAAGGAAGCAATCCGCGGCGTCACCGAAGAGACGACGACCGGCGTCAATCGGCTCTATCAGTTGCAGAAAAAAGGCCTGCTGCCGTTCCCGGCGATCAACGTCAATGATTCCGTCACCAAGTCGAAATTCGACAACAAATATGGCTGCAAGGAATCGCTCGTCGACGGCATTCGCCGCGGCACCGACACGATGATGGCCGGCAAGGTCGCGGTCGTCTGCGGCTATGGCGACGTCGGCAAGGGCTCGTCGGCTTCGCTCAAGGGTGCCGGTGCCCGCGTCAAGGTCACCGAGGTCGATCCGATCTGCGCGCTGCAGGCAGCGATGGACGGTTTCGAGGTGGTCACGCTCGAAGACGCGGCACCGACGGCCGACATCGTCATCACCACCACCGGCAACAAGGACGTCGTTACCCTCGACCACATGCGCCTGATGAAGGACATGGTGATCGTCGGCAACATCGGTCACTTCGACAACGAGATCCAGGTGGCGTCGCTGCGCAACCTGAAATGGACCAACATCAAGCCGCAGGTCGATATGATCACCTTCCCGGACGGCAAGCGGATGATCCTTTTGTCGGAAGGCCGTCTGCTCAACCTCGGCAACGCCACCGGCCACCCGAGCTTCGTCATGTCGGCGTCCTTCACCAACCAGGTGTTGGCGCAGATCGAGCTGTACACCAAGCCCGGTCAGTACGAAAACCAGGTCTACGTCCTGCCGAAGCATCTCGACGAAAAGGTCGCGCGCCTGCATCTCGACAAGCTCGGTGCCCGCCTGACCGAACTATCCGGCGAACAGGCCGCCTATATCGGCGTCACTCCGCAGGGACCGTTCAAGCCGGAACACTACCGCTATTAACCACGGCGAAACTTGCCACTAGATATTGAAGCCGGGCGATTGACTTTTCGCCCGGCTTTATTTTTGCGCTGATTGATTCTTCACGCCGATTCGCGCAAGCGCTATGGTGCTGATTCGCGGTCCGGGGACGAGGCCCGGGCGCACGCATCAGGGCGGTCTTGCATTCAGGCGGCGAAGAGGACCAAGACATGCCGGGGGATAACCCGCCTTGCGCGGGACAGGCCGTTTCCGGCGGCCATAACGATTCGATCACGGGCTCCGCTGCCAGAGGCGGCAGCCTTTTATGCCGTGCCGGCAGCCGTGTCGGGGTGCTGCTTGCTTCTTCCGCGCTGGTTGGTCCGCTGCTTGGCTTTGCCGCACATGCCCAAACCCGCGTGGCGCAAAAGGCCGGGCTGTCGGTCAGCACGGTCGAGGTCATGCAACTCGCCATGTTTGTCGGCGTCATGGGGGCGGCATTGCTGTCGGCCATCTTTCTGATCCGCGAAAGGGCGCGCACCGCGGCGGAAAATGCCGAGCTCAGGACCCGCATCGCCGACGTCAATGCCGCGCTGCAGCGCTCCGAGGCGCTGCTCCATTCCCGCGACCAGCGCGTGGTCGTATGGGCCGCCGAAAACAAGAAACCCGAGCTTGTCGGAACATTGCCGATCGAGAGCGGCGCGCCGGAGGACCGGGCGGCCTTCCTGGCTTTCGGCCGCTGGCTGATGCCGCGTTCGGCGGCCGCGTTGGAACATGCCGTGGCGGCGCTGCGGGACAAGGCAAAGCCCTTCGATCTGGTCATCGAATCGCAGGCCGGCCAGCCGCTCGAGGTTCACGGCCGCAAGAGTGCGGCGCATGTATTGGTTCGCTTCGTCTCGCTTTCGGAGACACAGCGAAGCCAGGCCAGGCTGAAGATCGAGAACCAGCGCTTGGCCGCCGACCATGAGACGCTGATCGGACTTCTCGATGCGCTCAAGATGCCGTCATGGCTACGCACCGTCGACGGGCGGCTGAAATGGGTCAACCGGGCCTATGCCGAAGCGGTCGAGGCCGAGAATGCCGAATCGGCGGTTCGTGACAGCAAGGAATTCCTCGGCGGCCAGGCGCGCGACACGATTGCTGCGCAACACAAGTCGCAGCCCGTCTTCGAACAGACGCTCTCCACTGTGATCGAAGGCGACCGCCGTATGTTTGCCGTGACCGACTTTGCCGGGGCGGATGGTTCGGCTGGTCTTGCCTGCGACATCAGCGCCATCGAGGCCATTCGCGCCGAGTATGAACGGACCGTGCAGAGCCACGCCGATACGCTCGATCAGCTCAACACTGCCGTGGCGATTTTCGATACCGACGAGAAATTGCGGTTTTTCAATCAGGCGTTCCAGAAACTATGGGGCCTCGACAGCGGCTTCCTGCACAGCGCGCCGGACAACGCCTTGCTGCTCGACCGCCTGCGCAGCGAAGGCAAGATTGCCGAGCAGCCCGAATGGCGGCGCTGGAAAGAGAGCTTGCTCGGCGCTTATCGCGCGGTTGAATCGCAGGAGCATTGGTGGCATCTGCCGGACGGCAAGACCATTCGCGTCGTCGCCAACCCGCAGCCCAAGGGCGGCGTCACCTGGGTGTTCGAGAACCTGACCGAGAAGATGGACCTTGAAAGCCGCTACCAGACCGCAGTGCGGGTCCAGGGCGAAACGCTCGACAACCTTGCCGAAGGCGTCGCTGTGTTCGGCCCCGACGGCAGGCTGAGATTGTCGAATCCGGCTTTCGCGGCACTGTGGGGGCTGGATGCCGATGCCTCAAAACCCAACGTCCATGTCTCGACGATCCGCGACCTTTGCGACCGCCGTGCCGTCGATAGTCCGTGGGGCGGGTTCGTTGCCGCCATCACCGGCTTCGACGACGAGCGCCGCGACCGCCACGGCCAGACCGAACTGAACAACGGCACCGTTTTGCGCTACGCCGTCATCCCCTTGCCCAACGGCCAGGTGATGATGACCTTCGTCGACGTTACCGACAGCGTCAATGTCGAGCGGGCGCTGAAGGACAAGAATGAGGCGCTGCAAAAGTCCGACCAGATCAAGAACGAATTCGTGCAGCACGTCTCCTATGAGCTGCGCTCGCCACTCACCAACATCATCGGCTTTACCGAGCTTCTTTCACTGCCGTCGACTGGTCCGTTGAACCAGAAGCAACGCGAATATATCGGGCATGTCGGCTCGTCCTCCTCGGTCCTGCTCACCATCGTCAACGACATCCTCGATCTGGCGACGGTGGATGCCGGCATCATGGAACTCGACATTTCCGAAGTTCACATCGATCGAACCATTACAGCCGCCGCCGAACTGGTCGCCGACCGACTGGAGGAACATGCGATCAAGCTTAGGATCGACGCAGCGGCCGCGCCGAAAACCTTCCACGGCGACGAAATCCGGGTCCGCCAGATCCTCTACAATCTGCTCAGCAATGCCGCCAATTACGCGCCGGAGGCGAGCACCATAACGCTCGCCTGCCGCCAACTTGCCGACGGCGTGGAATTTTCCGTTCACGATGACGGCCCTGGCATGCCGCCGGACCTGCTTGACTCGGTGTTCCGGCGCTTCGAGCCGCGCACCAATGGCGGCCGCCGCCGCGGCGCCGGGCTCGGCCTGTCGATCGTCAAGAGCTTTGTCGAACTGCATGGCGGCAGCGTCCGCATCGAGACCGGCAGGGACAAGGGCACTACGGTTGTTTGCGCCTTTCCCGACACGCCGTCCGGCATCCGCGCGGCGGCCGAGTAGCGCGTTCGATGGCGGTATTGGTGCTGGAGCGTTTTCTCGCCGACGAGGCTGCGACGGCAAGGCTTGGTGAGGACCTCGCCATGTCGCTGCGCATTGGCGACGTGCTCGCTCTCAAGGGCGATCTCGGCGCCGGCAAGTCGACCTTGGCGCGGGCGCTGGTCAAGGCACTGGCCGACGATGCCGGCCTCGACGTGCCGAGCCCGACCTTTACGCTGGTCCAGAGTTACGACACGCGTGTGCCGGTCCATCATTTCGATCTCTACCGCTTGGGCGCGGCATCCGAGTTGGACGAGCTGGGTTTCGACGAGGCGCTGACGCAAGGGGCCGCACTGGTCGAATGGCCGGAACGGGCAGAGGCATATTTGCCGAAAACCTCGGTGCTGGTCGAACTTCTCCAGCAGGGCGACGGCCGATTGGCGAGACTATCGGGAGGGGGCGCCGCCTTCGAGCGCGCGGCGCGATCGCTGGCCATGCGCGATTTTCTCGGCCAGGCCGGTTGGGGCGAAGCGCAGCGGCGATATTTCATCGGTGATGCCTCGGCTCGCTCCTACGAGATCGTCACGCTCGCCGGATTTCCGCCGCGCGTGCTGATGAACTCGCCAAGGCTGGTGCTCGGACCGCCAGTCCGCGACGGCAAACCCTATGCCGAGATCGCCCACACCGCGCAATCCGTTTCGGCGTTCGTCGCCATTGACCGTGCCTTGCGGGCCGGCGGCGTCAGCGTCCCGGAAATCCATGCCCAGGATCTCGACCAGGGTTTTCTGCTGCTGGAGCATCTCGGGTCCCAAGGGTTCCTGGACAAGCGCGGCCAGCCGGTGGCCGAGCGCTACGCGGCGGCGGCCGAACTGCTTGCCATGATGCACGGCAAAACATGGCCGGCCAGCATGCAGGCCGGCCCCGGCGTCTTCCACGAGGTGCCGCCTTTCGATCGCGACGCCATGATGATCGAGGCCGAATTGCTGGTCGACTGGTATGTCCCTGCGATATCAGGCGCTCCGCCAAGCGAGGCGTTCCGCGCCGGTTATCGCAGCGAATGGAATGCGGTGCTCGATCGGCTCGAGGGGCGCGAATACACGCTAATGCTGCGCGACTTCCATTCGCCCAACCTGATCTGGCGCGGTGATCGTTCCGGTCACGATCGTCTCGGCGTCGTCGATGTCCAGGATGCGCTCATCGGTCCGTCAGCCTACGACGTCGCCTCGCTCGCCATGGACGCGCGCGTCACCATTTCACCTGAAATCGAAAAGCACACGCTCGCCGCCTATATCGCCGCGCGACGCGACGCCGGCGTCTTCGACGAAGACGAATTCCGCGAAACCTATGCAATCATGGCCGCACAGCGCAATTCCAAGATCCTCGGCATTTTCGTGCGGCTCGAAAAACGCGACAGCAAGCCTTATTATCTGAAGCATCTGCCGCGCATCCGCGATTATCTTCGCCGGGCGCTGGCGCATCCGGCGCTGGCCGGGCTGCAGGATTTCTACATCGCCCACGGCTTGCTGGAGGAACGCTCGATTTGAAGGCTAAGGATTTGGGCCTGAAAGCGTCGGGACCGATGCCGACGACCGCCATGGTGCTTGCCGCCGGGCTCGGCAAGCGCATGCGGCCGATCACCGAGACCATGCCGAAGCCGCTGGTCAAGGTCGCCGGCAAGACATTGCTCGACTGGGGGCTGGACAGCCTAGCCGAAGCCGGTGTCGCCAAGGCCGTCGTCAACGTCCATTACCTGCCGCAACAGATCGTGGACCATGTAGCCCGCCGCAGTGCGCCGAGAATCGTCATCTCGGATGAGAGCAGCGGCCTGCTCGACTCTGCCGGCGGCATCGTCAAGGCATTGCCCAAGTTAGGGGCACCCTTCTATGTGCTCAACGCCGACACCTTCTGGATCGACAGCGGCGTTTCCAATCTCAGGCGACTTGCCCTTGCATGGGAGGGCGCGACAATGGACATTCTGCTGATGCTTGCGGATCTCCAGTCGGCAACCGGACATAGCGGCGGCACCGATTTCCTGATGGCGCCGGACGGCGCGTTGCGGCGTGCGAACAACGATCCGGCCGGCCTGATCTATGCCGGCGCCGCAATCGTCCATCCGCGCATCTTCAAGGACGCGCCGGCCGGCCCGCTGTCGCTCAACGCCTATTTCGATGCGGCAATCGCCGCCGGCCGCCTGTTCGGCATGACGATGCGTGGCCATTGGATCACTGTCGGTACACCCGACGCGATCCCGCGGGCGGAAGCAGCGGTCGCCGCCGCGCTTGCCGGCACGCCTGATGCTCTTGCTGAGGCACCCGGCGCTCTTACCGAGTCGAAATGAGCGGCTCCCGCCGCGTTTTCTCGATCCCGCCCGGAGCGCCGTTCCTGCCGACGCTGGCCGAGGCGCTGCTTGCAGGGCGCCTGGTTCCCGGCCTTGCCTATGATGGCGATCCGCTGGTGCTGGCCGATCTCACCATCTACGTGCCGACGCGCCGTGCAGCGCGGGCGCTCCGCGGCGTCTTCGTCGATGCTCTCTCGCGCTCGGGAAGCCGTTCGGCGATCCTGCCGGTCATCCGCCCACTTGGTGAGTTTGATGAAGATGAAGCCGCCTTCGAGACGGAAGCTTCGGCCGCCATCGACTTTGCGCCGCCGATCGCCGCGGTCGAGCGTCTTCTGCTGCTTGCGCCGCTGGTGCGGGCGTGGAAACGCCGCCTGCCGGCACATGTCGCGGCATTGTTCGACGAGGAGATCGTCATCCCGGCCTCCGCCGCCGACGCCATCTGGCTGGCGCGCGACCTTGCACGGCTGATGGATGAGATCGAGACGGAAGGCACGGATTGGGCGAGGCTCGCCGACCTTGTAACCGGCAACCTTGCAGGCTGGTGGCAGGTGACGCTCGATTTCCTGACCATCGTGACTGAGAACTGGCCGAAGCTGCTCGAGGAACGCCGTCGCTCCAATCCGGCAGCGCATCGCAATGCCCTGATAAGGCTGGAAGCGGCGCGGCTGAAGCGCAATCCACCCGCCGGGCCGGTGATCGCCGCCGGCTCTACCGGCTCCATCCCCGCCACGGCCGAGCTGCTTGCCGTAATCGCCGGTCTGCCCAATGGCGCTGTTGTGCTGCCCGGCCTCGACCGGACGCTGGACGAGCCGTCCTTTGCCGCCGTCAGTGCACCTGGTGCGCGGCCGGCTTTGCTTGGCCATCCGCAATACGGCCTGGCAAAGTTGATCGGCAAGATCGGGGTGCTTCGGGCCGATGTCGGGGAGCTTGCTGTTGCGCCGCGGCCACTTGCGCTGCGCGCCGCACTTGTCGGCGAGGCGCTGCGGCCGGCGGAGACCACCGAGCTCTGGGCCGAGACGCGCGCGCGCTTCACCGCTGGCGATAGTGCCGAGGCCTTCGCTGGTGTGACGCTTCTCGAGGCCGCCAGCGAACGCGACGAAGCCGTGGCGATCGCCGTTGCGCTCAAACAGGCCGTCGAACGGCCCGGCCAGCGCGCCGCACTGGTCACCGGCGACCGCGCGCTGGCGCGACGCGTCTCGGTCGAGCTGTTGCGCTTCGGCGTCGCCGCCGACGATTCCGGCGGCACGCCGCTCATCAACACGCCAGCCGCCAGCCTGCTCCGGCTGGCGCTTCAGGCGGCGTTCCGCCCGGGCGATCCGGTCGCCCTGCTGTCACTGCTCAAGCATCCCTTGCTTGGCCTCGGCCTGGAGCGGGCAAGCGTCCGCCATGCGGCCGAAATCGTCGAACTCGTGGCGCTGCGCGGCGGCACCGGTCGCCCGGACGTCGCGTCGCTGCCGCAACTCTTCGGTGCCCGGCTTGCCGAATTCGACGACGGCGGCAATCGCCGCCCGCCTTTCTGGCGATCGCGCCTCTCGGTCAGGCGCATCGAACAGGCGCGCGATCTGCTGATCCGGCTAACGGCTGCGCTGGCGCCGCTGGTTGCCTTTCGCGGCGAGGAGAATGCCGATCTTGCCACGCTTGTGCGCGCCAGTGTCGGCGTGCTCGAAAGCCTCGGCCGCGCTGCTGACGGAAGCCTCAGCGAACTCTATGCCGGCGATGCCGGTGAAAAGCTTGCCGAGCTCTTGCGCGGTCTGGTCGCGGCCTCGGTGTCGTTCTCCTTCGCCGCGGACGAATGGCCCGATGTGATGGAGGCGCTGATTGCGCCCGAAATGGTCAAGCCGGCGCAGGGCACCGACAGGAGCATCGCCATCTGGGGCGTGCTGGAAGCGCGGCTTCAGGATATCGACACGCTGGTCGTCGGCGGACTCAACGAAGGCGTGTGGCCGCGCAAGCCGGAGAGTGACCGCTTTATGTCGCGGCTGATGAAGACCGGCATCGATCTTGAACCGCCGGAGCGGCGCATCGGCCTTGCCGCCCATGATTTCCAGATGGCCATGGGCGCCAAAAAAGTGGTGCTGGCTCGCTCCGCCCGTTCCGGCGACGCTCCGTCGGTGCCGTCGCGCTGGCTGCAGCGTATCCTTACCTTCGTCGGCGAGGACCATGCTGTGGCACTTCGCCGGCGCGGCGATGAACTGCTTGCCTGGGCGCGTGCGCTTGATGCCGGCGAAAAGCAGGACTTTGCGCCGAGGCCGCAGCCGAAACCGCCGCTCGCCCTGCGGCCGCACCACTTCTCGGTCACCGAGATCGAGACGCTACGTCGCGACCCATATGCGGTCTATGCCAGAAGGATACTCGGCCTGATGCCACTCGATCCGGTCGTTCGTGATCCGGGCGCTGCCGAGCGCGGCACGCTGTTTCACGCCATTCTGCACCTCTTCTCAGCGAGGGTGGCCGACCCGCGCGCGCCGGAGGCGCTGGACGGGCTCATCGCCGCCGGCCGGTCCTGCTTTGCCGAGGCTGCCCTGCCCGCCGATGTCGAGGCGGTGTGGTGGCCGCGCTTCGAAAAGCTTGCCGCCGGCATTATCGAATGGGAGCGCGGCCGGGCCGCCGCCGTGGTACGGCGGCACGCCGAGGAACGCGCCGAAAAGACCGGCGTCGGCCGATCCGGCGTGACCCTGTCCGGCTATGCCGATCGCATCGATCTGCTGGCCGGCGGCATGGCCGACATCCTCGATTACAAGACCGGCTCCTCGCCATCCAAAGCGCAGGCGCACACGCTGCTCGCGCCGCAACTGGCGCTGGAGGGCGCGCTGCTGCGTCGCGGCGCCTTCAAGGAGCTTGGCGCATGCGAGCCGTCGCAATTGGCCTTCGTGCGGCTGAAGCCGAACGGAGAGGTGTTCGAGGAATCGATCCTCGAATACAACCGCAAGCCGCGAACCGCCGCCGATCTCGCCGAAGAGGCTTGGGCGCGGCTGGAAAAACTGCTGATCCACTACGCCGACCCGGCGACCGGCTATCTGTCGCGGGCGCTGCCGTTCCGCGAAGGTGAGACCGACGGCGACTACGACCATCTCGCCCGCGTGCTGGAATGGTCCGCCGGCGGCGACGCCGACGAGGAGGGAGGGGAGGCGTGAAGAAGGCCTATCCCATCCCGAGCGACACCGCCGCCAGCCAAGCGAGCGCCTCCGACCCGCATAACTCCGCATGGGTGTCGGCAAACGCCGGATCGGGCAAGACCCATGTGCTCGCCGAGCGCGTCATCCGGCTTTTGCTGCGCGGCACCGATCCGTCCAAGATCCTGTGCTTGACCTATACGCGCGCCGCCGCCGCCAACATGTCGAACCGGGTGTTTTCGACCCTATCGCAATGGACGGCGCTTGGTGATGCCGAGCTCTCGACACGGATAGAGGCGCTGGACAGCCGCCAGCCCGACCGCGAAACCATGCGCCAGGCGCGGCGGCTGTTTGCCGAGGCGCTGGAAACACCGGGCGGGCTGAAGATCCAGACCATTCACGCCTTCTGCGAATCGGTGCTGCATCAGTTCCCGCTGGAAGCCAACATCCCGGCGCATTTCGAAATGCTTGATCCGCAAATGGAGGCTTCGCTGTTCGCCGCCGCCCGCCGCGACATGATCTCCGGCGGCGTTGCAGGCGATGCGGCACTGGCCGAGGCTTTCGCCACCGTGCTGGAGCGCGGCGGCGAACATGGGCTCGACGCGTTGCTAGGCGAGATCGTGCGCAAGCGCGACGGTTTGCGCACCTTCGTCGCCGCGGCCGGCGGCGATGGTTTTCAGGCGCTGTTCGACGAGTTCCATTTCCGCGCCGGCCAGACCGCCGAAGGCATCGCCGCCTCGGTCTGGCCGCTGCCCGGCTTCCTGCCGGATTATCTCGTCACCTTTTCACGGGCGGCCGAGGCCGCCGATGCGCGCATCGTGCTGAACAATCTGCTGCCATACGCCCGTCTTGCCTTTGCCGAGGACGATCCGGTCCGACGCCTGAATTTGCTCTCCAAGGCTTTCTTGAGGGCCGATGGCGAGCCTTATGATCCGGCAAAGACGTTCAAGAAGGCGCTGCTCGACCGGCTGCCCGATCTTGCCGAACGTTATCTCGTGGCGGTCGACGCTATTCTCGAAATCTCCGACCGCCTGGCCTTGTTCAGGATGTTGGAAGGCACGCGTGCCGCGCTGACCATCGCCGACTGGCTGATCGCCCGCTACGAGCAATTGAAGCGCGCCCGCGGCTTCCTCGACTTCAACGACCTGATCACCCGCACTGTCAATCTACTGGCGCGGCCCGACGCCGGCCCATGGGTGCAATACAAGCTCGACCAGGGCATCGACCACATCCTCCTCGACGAGGCGCAGGACACCAGTCCCGACCAGTGGGACGTGGTCAAGCGGCTGGCGGAGGAGTTCTTTGCCGGGCTCGGCGCCCGCGACGCCGTCCACCGCACCATCTTTGCCGTCGGTGATGAAAAGCAGTCGATCTATTCCTTTCAGGGGGCCGCCCCGGATTCCTTTGCTGACAGCCGGCTTTTGTTTGCCGGCAAAGTTAGAAGCGCCGCCGCCGCCTTCGCCGATCTCAAGCTGACCTGGTCGTTCCGCTCGACCGACGACGTGCTTGCGGCGGTGGATCGTGTCTTTGCCGACCCGAACGTGCGGCGCGGCATCAGCCACGATCCCGATCCGCTCGACCACAAGGCGATCCGCACCGATGCGCCGGGTTATGTCGAGGTCTGGCCGTCGATCGGCGCCGATGTCGTCGACGAACCAGACGATTGGACGCAAGCGGTCGACCATGCCCATGCGCCGGCAGTACGCGTCGCTGAAAACGTCGCGGCAACCATTGCCGGCTGGATCGGCGGCGGCGAGACTATCGAAGGCCGCGGCAAGAAACTGCGGCCCGGCGACGTGCTGGTGCTGGTGCGCAAGCGCGATCGCTTCGTCCATGCGCTGACGCGGGCGCTGAAGCGCCGCGACATTCCGGTGGCCGGCGCCGACCGGCTCAGCCTGCCCGGCCACATCGCGGTGAAGGACCTGATCGCACTCGGCCATTTTCTCATCCAGCCGCAGGACGATCTGTCGCTGGCCGCCGTGCTGCGCAGCCCGATCTTCGATGTCTCGGAAGAGCAGCTCTTCGCACTTGCTGCCGAGAGGCCGTCGGGCGTCTCGCTGATCGCCTCGCTGCGCCGGCATGCCGGCGAAAGCGAGGCGTTGGCCGCCGTCGTCAGCCGGCTCGACACATGGTCGAACGAAGTCGCATTCAAGCCGGTGTTCGAATTTTACGCCGGAGCTCTCGCCCGCGACGGCCTGCGCAAGAAGATGATCGCGCGGCTCGGTCCGGAGGCCGGCGACATCCTCGACGAATTCCTGAATTTCTGCCTGGCCGAGGAGCGGACCGGCCTGCCGGGACTGGAATCCTTCCTGTCGACATTGGAAAACGCCGGCCCCGAGATCAAGCGCGAAATGGACCAGACCCGCGACGAGGTTCGCGTCATGACCGTGCATGCCGCCAAGGGCCTGGAAGCGCCGGTGGTATTCCTGGTCGATGGCGGCTCCGCGCCGTTCAGCGACCAGCACCTGCCGAGATTGATGCCGTTCGAAGGGTCGGGCGACTGCTGGGAGGGCAAGGGCTATCTCTGGCGGTCGGCCAGCGATGTCGCCAATGGATTTTCACGCGCCGCATCGGCCCGCGCCCGCGAGCTCGCCGACGACGAATACCGCCGGCTGCTCTATGTCGGCATGACTCGCGCCGAGGATCGGCTGATCGTCTGCGGCTACCATGGCAAGCGGGCGCAGAATAC
The DNA here is from genome assembly GCF_040321065.1 of Mesorhizobium sp. M0563. Classification (NCBI taxonomy): domain Bacteria; kingdom Pseudomonadati; phylum Pseudomonadota; class Alphaproteobacteria; order Hyphomicrobiales; family Phyllobacteriaceae; genus Mesorhizobium; species Mesorhizobium sp. M0563. The sequence goes on along the minus strand of NZ_JAMYQV010000006.1, from coordinate 138,540 downwards.
CGGCAGCTGGCACTCGGTCGTCAGCCGCGCGCTGGTCGGCGCCGCTGAAAGCGCGGAACGCCGGCATCCCGCCACTGGCGAGACCGTGCATCGTTTCCAGGTGACGAAGCTGCCGCCCATGCCACTGGCGGCAGTGGATGAGGCACGGCAGGCGGAACGCTTTGCGCCACTGCCGGAAACCCTGTTCCAGCCTTTGCCGCCTTTCGAGGAACTGCCGCGGCCGCTCTCGCCGTCCGGCGCCTCGGTGCTGATCGACGAGGCGCGGCAAGCGGTGGCCGACACGCGTTCGCCGGTATTGGATGCCGACGCCGAGCCCGGCTTTGCCGTGATTCGCGGGTTGGCGCTGCACAAATTGCTGCAGATGCTGCCCGGCATCGCCGAGGGAAAACGCCAGGATGCCGCCGAGCGCTATTTGGCGCGCGCCGGAGCTCAATGGCCTGAAGACGAGCGCGACAAAGCCTTGGCTGGCGTTTCCAGAATTCTTGCCGACAGCCGCTTCGCGCCGCTGTTTGCACCAAACTCGCGCGCTGAAGTCGCCATCATGGGCAGCCTGGAGGTGAGGGGCAAACTGCGCTCGATCTCCGGCAAGATCGACCGGCTGGCAGTAACGCCGGACAAGGTTTCGATCGTCGACTACAAGACCAATCGGCCAGCGCCAGCTACGCTCGCCGAAGTGCCGCAAGCCTATGTTCTGCAACTCGCACTTTATCGCGCGCTGCTTCAGCCGCTCTATCCGGGACGCGAGGTCTCGGCGGCGCTGCTGTTCACCGAGGCGCCGCGGCTGATCGAACTGCCGGCGGCCGCAATGGACGACGCGCTTGCTAGACTCACGGGAGCGTGACACAACACTTGCTTGAAGACGGACACGATCACCACCACATTTGGTGCGACGAACAAATCGAAAGGATCTCAGCATGGCCACCGTCAAGGTCGACAAGAGCAATTTCCAGGCCGACGTGCTCAACGCCAAGGAGCCGGTCGTGGTCGATTTCTGGGCGGAATGGTGCGGCCCGTGCAAGATGATCGCCCCGGCGCTTGAGGATATCGCCATCGAACTCGGCAGCAAGATAAAGATCGCCAAGCTCAACATCGATGAGAATCCTGAGCTGGCCGCGCAGTTCGGCGTGCGCTCGATCCCGACGCTGATGATCTTCAAGGGCGGCGAAGTCGCCGATATGAAGGTCGGTGCTGCGCCGAAAACGGCATTGTCGCACTGGATCAACGGCAGTCTCGCCTGATCCGATCAAAATTTTGCAGAAAAGCCCGGCCTCGCGCCGGGCTTTCTTTTGCTGGCGTCATTGGTGGGCCGCTCTGGCACTCGCGGCTTGCCGCCCCGTATTCTTCTCTTCTGAATACAAAGGAGAAGCGATATGATCGGATCCGCCAAGGCCACCGTCTTCATCGACAATGAGCGCGTCATCGTCACCGAATACCGCTTCGCCCCGGGCGACAACACCGGCTGGCACCGCCATGGCCACGACTATGTGATCGTGCCGTTGACCGACGGCAAGGTGAAGCTCCTGACCAAGGATGGCGAATCCTTCGCCGAAATGAAGAAGGGCGCGCCCTATTTCCGCAACGAGGGCGTCGAACATGACGTCATCAGCGCAAACGATGGCGAATTCGCCTTCATCGAGGTCGAGCTGAAGTAGTCCACCAACCATCGGCTGCGCCGCTACAATTGTCCGGCGAGGCGCGATCACCAATCCGCGATGCGATCGCCGCCGACGAATTGTGCGCTTTTCTCAGTGTATTCGAACAGTTCGATCTTCACGCCGTTGGGGTCGCGGATCCAAGCCTGGTAGGTGTCATCGCACGCGCGTTTCTTGGAAGTGACATCAACCCCCTCTGACCTCAGATGGGCGATCGCGGCGTCGATGTTTTCCACTTCGAGGCAGAAGTGGTTGATCTGGTTCAAGTCGCTATAGCTCGCGCCGTCTTTCTGGAACACTTCGACATGGCTACGGCTCCCGCAATTGAGATAGAAGCCGAAAATCTTGCCGTCGCGCAGGAAATTGAACTGCGTATCCATGCCGAGGACGTCCCGATAGAAGCTTCGCGTCTTCTCCAGGTCATTCGCGAAAATGCAAACGTGAGCGAGCTGCTTTACCTTGATCATGATTGGCTCCTCGCGGTGATCTGATAGGTGTGGCGTCATCATGGCCCGGGTGGAGGCACGCCTCAAACCGGCGGTGTGCCGTTTTCGGCCAATACCGCACCGGCCAGGTAAAGCGATCCGCCGATCAGGATTCGCGGCGACGGTCCGTCCCACGTGTCGCGCAGCAGCATCAGCGCATTGGCGACGGAACTGACGGGTTCGGCCGACAGGCCGGCCTCGATGGCGCGCGTCGCCAGTTCGTCGTTCGGCACGCCCGCGTCGCTCGTGCTCACCGGCACGGTGTAAACGTGCCGCACCAGCCCTTTGAAGGCACGGAAATAGCCGCTTTGGTCCTTGGTGTTGATCATGCCCGAGATCAGGAACAGCGGCCGCGGGTTCTTTTCCTCTTGCTCGGCCAGCGCCTCGGCGACGACCACGCCAGCGCCGGGATTGTGGCCGCCGTCGAGCCAGATGTCGGCGCCCTTCGGCGCCAGTTCGCTCAGCCGGCCCTGAGGCAGCTTTTGCATGCGGCCCGGCCAGGCGACATTCGTCATCGCCTTCTCGGCGGCGCGGTGGCTGATCTCGAAGCCCGCCGCCTTGACCGCTGCGATCGCCGCTGCCGCATTGGCGAATTGATGGCGCCCCGGCAGGCGCGGCGGCGGCAGGTCCATCAATCCGTCTTCGTCCTGATAGACCATGCGGCCGTTTTCCTCATAGGCGAGGAAATCCTGGCCATAGACGAAGGCGGGGCAGTCGAGCCGTTCGGCGGTTTCGATGAGCACCTGCTGCGCCGTCTCGCTTTCCTGCGCGCCGATGACGACCGGGCATCCACGCTTGATGATGCCGGCCTTTTCGGCGGCGATCAGTTCAACGCGGTCGCCGAGATAGGCTTCGTGGTCGAGCGAGACCGGCATGATCACCGACACGGCCGGCTCGGCGATGACATTGGTGGCGTCGAATCGGCCGCCAAGGCCGACCTCGAGGATGACGGCATCGGCCGGATATTCGGAAAACAGCACGAAGGTGACTGCGGTGAGGATTTCGAACACGGTGATCTTCTGGCCTTGATTGGCCTTGGCGACGCGGGCGATGGCTTCGGCGAAGACCTTGTCGTCCACCAGCCTGCCGCCGCCATCGGCGGCCAGTCGGTAGCGCTCATGCCAGTTCACCAGATGTGGCGATGTGTGGACATGGACGCGGTAGCCGGCGGCTTCGAGCAGCGCCCGTGAAAAGGCGGCACAGGAGCCCTTGCCGTTGGTGCCGGCGATGTGGATGACCGGCGGCAGCTGGTCCTGCGGGCTGCCGAGGCGCTCGAGTAGCCGCGAAATGCGGTCAAGCGAAAGGTCGAAGCCCTTCGGGTGAAGCGCCATCAGGCTTTCGATTTCGCGGTCGGCGGCAAGCGTGGTCATGAAGGAATCCTAAGCGTGCGCACAACGGCACACAACAGCCGCCCGCGCCGCATGATGTCGTGTCAGGCTTGCGGCCTGGCCTCGACCGGGATCACCGACGGCGGCAGGATTTCCGGCTCCTGCGATTTTTGCTCTTCCGGCAGCTTGAGCAGCATTCTCAGCAGCCGCGCAATCGTCTGGCGCATCTCCAGCCGTGACACCACCATGTCGACCATGCCGTGTTCCATCAGATATTCGGCGCGCTGGAAGCCGTCGGGCAGCTTTTCCCTGATGGTCTGCTCGATGACGCGCGGGCCGGCAAAGCCGATCAGGGCGCCGGGCTCCGCAATGTGCACGTCACCCAGCATGGCGTAGGAGGCGGTGACGCCGCCGGTCGTCGGGTTGGTCAGGACGACGATGTAGGGAAGGCCGGCCTCCTTCAGTCTGTCGACGCCGACCGTGGTCCGCGGCAACTGCATCAGCGACAGGATGCCTTCCTGCATACGGGCGCCGCCGGAGGCCGCAAACAGGATCAGCGGCCGCTTGCGCTGCAGGGCGACCTCAAAGCCATGCACTATGGCGTCACCGGCCGCCATGCCGAGCGAGCCGCCCATGAAGGCAAAATCCTGCACCGTCACCACCACCGGCAGGCCTTCGACGGTACCCAGCGCATTGATAATGGCGTCTTCCATGCCGGTCTTGGCCTTGGCATCCTTCAGCCGGTCTACATAGCGCTTCTCGTCGCGGAACTTGAGTGGATCCTGCACCACCTTGGGGTTTTCCAGCGTTTCGTATTTGCCGTCGTCGAGGAAGAACTTCAGCCGTTCCTTGGCCGATATCTTCATATGGTGGCCGGAGGACGGGATGACGAACTGGTTCTGCTCCAGATCCTTGTGGAACACCATTTCGCCGGTCTCGGGATCCTTGATCCACAGGTTTTCCGGCATGTCGGTGCGGCGGCCGAGCATCGAATTGATCTTCGGGCGGACGTAATTGGTGATCCAGTTCATCGCTTCGGCTCCTGTCCTTACGAAGAGTTAGACCATGATCCCGAAAAGTGGAAACCGGTTTTCGGCAAAGATCATGGTCAGCCAGATGATCAAGACTATTCGGCGGCAGCAAGGCGAGCCGCGCGAACCCCTTGCGACAGCCCGCTGACCAGCGTGGCGACAGCTTCTGCCGGATCGGCGGTCTTTTCGCCCTTCGGCCCGAGCACGTTGGCGACCGCATTGACGATCGCCGTGCCGACGACGACGCCGTCGGCCGAGGCACCGATGGTGCGCGCCTGCTCGGCGGTCTTGACGCCGAAGCCGACGCAGACGGGCAGGTCGGTATGGCTCTTGATGCGCTTGACCGCTGCCGCCACCTTGCCGGTGTCGGCCAGCGCCGAGCCGGTAATGCCGGTCATCGAGACATAGTAGACGAAGCCCGACGTGTTCTGCAGCACCTTGCGCAGGCGCTTGTCGTCGGTGGTCGGGGTCGCCAGCCGGATGAAGTTGATGCCGGCCTTGAGTGCCGGGATGCAAAGCTCCTCGTCCATCTCCGGTGGCAGGTCGACGACGATCAGCCCGTCTATGCCGCTGGCCAGCGCGTCGCTCAGGAAGCGCTTGACGCCGTAGATGTAGATCGGATTGTAGTAGCCCATCAAGACAATCGGCGTTTCATTGTCGCCGGCGCGGAATTCCGAGGCCATCTTCAGCGTCTTGACCAGGGTCTGGCCGCCCTTCAGCGCCCGCAGGCCGGCCGCCTGGATCGCCGGGCCGTCGGCCATCGGATCGGAAAACGGCATGCCGAGCTCGATGATGTCGCTGCCGGCGCCAGGCAGCGCTTTCATGATCGACAGCGACGTGTCGTAGTCGGGGTCGCCGCCCATGAAATAGGTGACGAGTGCCGGTCGGCCTTCGGCCTTCAGCTTCGCCATGCGGCGGTCGATACGGGTGGTCATGATCAGATCTCCATGCCCAGCATATTGGCTACCGTATGCACGTCCTTGTCGCCGCGGCCGGACAGATTGACGATGACGATCTGGTCCTTGTCCATATCAGGCACGATCTTCACCGCCTGCGCGATGGCGTGGGCGGATTCCAGCGCCGGAATGATGCCCTCGACGCGCGTCGTCAGCTGAAACGCCTCCAGCGCCTCGTCGTCGAGGATCGGCACATAGTCGACGCGGCCGGAATCGCGCAGCCACGAGTGCTCTGGCCCGACGCCAGGATAGTCGAGCCCGGCCGAGATCGAGTGGCCGTCCATGATCTGGCCGTCGGCGTTCTGCAGGAGGTAGGTACGGTTGCCATGCAGCACGCCGGGCGCGCCGGCACTCATCGAAGCGCAATGCTCGATGCCATCGAGGCCGCGGCCGCCGGCTTCGACGCCGATGATGCGAACCTCTTTGTCGTCGAGGAAGGGATGGAACAGGCCGATGGCGTTGGAACCGCCGCCGACACAAGCGATGATGGTGTCCGGCAGCCGGCCTTCCTGCTCGAGGATCTGGGCGCGCGCCTCGGTGCCGATCACCGACTGGAAGTCGCGCACCAACTCCGGATAGGGGTGGGGGCCGGCGGCTGTGCCGATCAGGTAGTAGGTGTCCTCGACATTGGTCACCCAGTCGCGCAACGCCTCGTTCATGGCGTCCTTCAGCGTGCCGTGGCCGGCGGTCACCGGCCGCACTTCCGCGCCCAGAAGCTTCATGCGAAAGACGTTGGGGCTTTGCCGGGCGACATCGGTCGCGCCCATATAGACGATACAGGGAAGCCCAAAGCGCGCCGCCACTGTAGCGGAAGCGACGCCATGCTGGCCGGCTCCGGTCTCGGCGATGATCCTCGTCTTGCCCATGCGCTTGGCGAGCAGGATCTGGCCGAGGCAGTTGTTGATCTTGTGCGAGCCGGTGTGGTTCAGATCCTCGCGCTTGAAATAGACCTTTGCGCCCCCGCCGAGGCCCTTCGCTGCGGAAACCTCGCGAAGATGCCTGGTCAAGCCTTCGGCGAAATAGAGCTTCGACGGCCGCCCGGCGTAATGCGTCGAGAGATCGGTCAGTTCGGCCTTGAAGTCCGGATCGTTCTTGACCTCGTTCCAGTGCCGCTCCAGCTCAAGGATCAGCGGCATCAGCGTTTCGGCAACGAAACGACCGCCAAAAATGCCGAACATGCCCTGCTCGTCGGGGCCGGTGCGGAAGGAATTCGGTATCGCCGGCTTATCCATCGCCGATCTCCTGGTCTGTGGTTTGAAGCGTGGTCAGGCGGCGCGGTTGTCGCGTGCTGCCCCGACGGCCCGGAAAAATTGTTCGATCAGCGCCGGTTCCTTGACCCCCGGCGCGCTTTCCACGCCCGAGGAAAGATCTATTCCGGGCGGGTTCGCCAGCCGAAGGGCGTCGCCGATATTGCCGGCATTGAGCCCACCGGAAAGCATGTAATCGACGCCGGCGTCAAGGCCGGCCAGAATGCGCCAGTCGAAGGCAAGACCGTTGCCGCCCGGCAGTTCCGAACCCTTAGGCGGCTTGGCATCGAACAGAAAGCGGTCGGCAATGCCGATGAAGGGTTTAACCCGCTCGAGATCGGCAGCCTCGCTGACCGGCAGTGCCTTCATCACCGGCAAGCCGTAGCGCGCCTTCACCTCAGCCACCCGGTCGGGCGTTTCGGCGCCGTGAAGCTGCAGCATGTCGGGCTGCATTTTTTCGACGATCTCGTCCAGGAACGCGTCGCTGGCGTCGACCGTCACCGCAACCGCCTTGGTCTTGCCGCGCGCCGCTTCGCGCAGGCGGCCGGCTTCCACCGGCTCGACATAGCGCGGGCTTTTGGCAAAGAAATTGAAGCCGACATGGCTGGCGCCGCCGGCCAATGCCGCGGCCAGTGCCTTGTCAGTCTTCAATCCGCATATCTTGATGTCCAGCGCCATGGCGCGGGATTGGCACGAAACGACCAAAGAGTCGAGAAAAAGCATCCTGTTTGCCGCCGGCGCGGAACGCGCTACCTTGCTAATGTAAGAGCGGAACGCGCCACCTTGCTAATATAAGAGCGCAACGCGCTACCTTGCTCAGGCACAAAGGCGGGAGAACAAAGACCATGCCGGAAAAGACCGTCGCGGAACTCAGGCAAAAGCTGGCGCAGGCCCATGAGGTCATCGCTCATTTGATGGACAAGGCAGCCTTCAACGGCGCGGAGGCGCATCGGGCGCTGGCTTATTTCAGCAACGATGGCTTCGAGAAGGATTTCCTGCCCTGGCCGCGCCATGTCGACGAGGGATTGCGGCCGGAGGAGTTGAACGCCGCCAACGACGATTGAATCGGACAACTACTCGAACGTGATCGCCTGCAGCGCGCCGCCATTGCGCTTGAGCCAATCCTTGCAGCGCTCGGTGTCCGGGCACAGCTGCTCGCATAATTTCCAGAATTTCGGGCCGTGGTTCATCTCCTTGAGATGCGCCACCTCGTGCGCCACGAGGTAGTTTATCACCGGCCGCGGCGCCATCATGATGCGCCAGGAAAACGACAGATTGCCGTCCGACGTGCAGGACCCCCAGCGGCTCGACGTATCCTTGAAGCGGATCGCCTTGGCGCGCTTGCCGACCGCAGCACTGTGCTTGGTCACCAGCGCCTCGATCTCGCGCTTGGCTTCGCGCTTGAGGAAATCGGCGATGCGGCGCGGCAGATGCAGGCGCTCACCGTGCACGATCATCAGCGGACCGCGCTCGTCGCGCGACAGCGTGACTGTACCGCGTTTCGACGGTTCATGGACGATGCGATGCGGCACACCGCGCACCGGTATCTTGATGCCGGGCCGCACCTGCGGCCGGTTGGGCACCTTGGCCAGCCTTTGCTCCAGCCAGTCCTGATGACGGTCGAGGAATCTTTCCACCTCGCCGCGCCGCAGCCCCGGCGGCACGGTGATGCGCAGGCCGCGGCCGCCGGAATCGATGCGCAGCGTCAGGCGCCGCGCCCTGTCGTTCTCGACGATCTTGAGCGGCAGCGTGCGGCCGGCAACGCAATGCTCGCGCTCCACGACGGGCGTGGGCTTGGGTTTCGTCGGGGTGCGAAAGAAGCCGAAGGACATTCCGGGACGATACGTGATTCGAGGGAAACGACTAGAACAAAAAAGAAACGGCGCCGCTGACGCGACGCCGTTGGATTATCTATCTGGGCACGGGACGTTACTCGTCGAGCAGGCCTGGCGTGGACTTGCCGGTGGTTTTGTTGTTCGTCGTCGACCCGGTCGTGGGAGACGTCGACTTGTTGCGGTTGGCCATGAAACGATCGAACTCTTCCTGGTCCTTGGCGCGGCGCAATTCGCGGGCATATTCGTCGAACTCGCTCAGCATCTCGTCGAGCTTGCGGCGTTCCTCGGCAAGCCGCTCGAGTTCCTTTTCGCGCCAGTCGTCGAAAGCGACGTTGCCGGTGCGGGCGGAGCCATGGCCCCAGCGCGCGGCCTTGTCGGAACCGCGGCGGCAGCCGGCGAAGATGCCGTCGGTGGCGCGGTTGACGTCACGCTTGAAGCCGTCGAGCCGGTCGCCCCAGATGATGTAGGCGAGCATGGCGAAGCCGAGCGGCCAGAACACCATGAACCCGATCACCATCAGCGCGATGGTCGCCGGCGTCCAGGCCGGACGGATCAATGCAGATGTGTTCATTTCTCCCAATCCTTCAGTTGGAGACAGCCAAATCCGGCTGCGTGGAATCGAAATGGGATGGAGAAAACGGCGATTCAAGACAGCAACCGCCAAAACCGGACAAGCGGCTGAAATGATTATCGCTTTTTGAGCATTTCAAGGAAAAGCACGACCAATCCGGCGATCAGGCCCCAGAACGCCGCACCGACGCCGAACAGCGTCAGCCCCGATGCGGTGACGGCGAAGGTGACGGTAGCGGCCATCCGCTCGTCCTCGTCTTTCAAGGCGATCGACAGCGCATTGGCGAGCGGTGCCATCAGCGCCAGGCCGGCGACCAGCGCGATCAGGCTCTGCGGCAATACGGCGAAGATCGCCACCAGCGAGGCGCCGAACAGGGCAAAGACAAGATAGGCCAGCGCGTAGAACGGGCCGGTCTTCCAGCGCTCGGCCGGATCAGGATGCACGTCGGGTCCGGTGCAGATCGCCGCCGAGATCGCCGCCAGATTGGTCGTCGAGGCGCCGAACGGCGCCGTCAGCAGCGAAAACAGGCCGGTGACGCCGATCAGCGGCCCGGGTTCGGGATGATAGCCGGCTGCCCTCAGCACGGCGAGGCCGGATAGGTTCTGCGAGGCCATGGTGACCAGATAGAGCGGCAATGCCAGGCCGATGATCGAAGCGGCGGTGAACTGCGGCATTACCAGCGTCAAGCTCGAGAGTTCCGGTGCCGGCAGACCGCCGACCCGGTCGGTAAGAAAGGCCGCGAGACCGCCGCCGATCAGCACCAACAGCACCGACAGCGCCGGGTTGAACAGGCGGATGACGAAGAAGACCGCAACCAGCGGCAGGATCAGCCAGGGGTCGACGGGCACGGTCTTCACCGCATTGATGGCGAAGGTTACGACGATGCCGGCCAGCATTCCGGACGCGACCGAAGCCGGTATTCTGGCGATCAGCTTGGTCAATGGCCCGAACAGGCCGGTGGCGACCAGCAGGACCCCGGTGACGATGAAGGCGCCAACCGCCTCGCCCATCGAAAAGCCGGTCGATGCGGCGATCAGCGCGACGCCCGGCGTCGACCATGCGGTGATGACCGGCATTTTCGTGCGCCACGACAGCCACAGGCTCTCGATGGCCATCGCCAGGCAGAGTGCCGTCACCCAGCTTGCGGTCTCGACCTGCGTTGCGCCGACCGCCTTGGCGGCGGCAATGACGATGGCCAGCGTACCGCCGAAGCCGACGATCGCCGCCACAAAGGCGGACACCGGAATGGAAATGCGCATGTCTCTATCCCGCCTGCCGCACCATCGCGTCCACCGCCCGCACCAGCATATCGAGATCCTGAGGTCGCGACAGGCGGTGGTCGCCGTCCGGAATGAGCGACAGCGTGACGTCGTCGGCCGGCAGCAGGCCGACCAGCTTGAGCGCATGGCTCGACGGCACGTCGGGATCGGCCAGGCCTTGCAGGATATGGACCGGACAGTGCGTGTCGACCGGCCCGGTCATCACCCGGTTGCTGCGGCCGTCCTCGATCAGTGCGCGGGTGTAGATGTACGGTTCGACGGAATAGTCCGACGGCTCTTCGAAGAAACCCTTTTTCCTGAGGTCGCGCTTCTGCGCCCCAGTCAGCACCGGCTCCACCAGTTCGAACGTGAAATCGGGCGCCGGGGCCAGCAGCACAAGGCCGGCGACGCTGTTCTCGCCCGCCTTACGCAATTCCTGCACCATGCGCAGCGCGATCCACGCGCCCATCGACGAACCAACCAGGATTTGCCTGCCCTGGGTGAAGCGGCGGAAAACCGCCAGGCTCTCGCCCAGCCATTTCGAGATGGTGCCGTCGGCAAAGGCGCCACCCGATTCGCCATGGCCGGAATAATCGTGGCGCAGGAAGGCCCGGCCGTCTTTGCGCGTCCATTCCGACAGGGTTTCGGCCTTGGTGCCCAGCATGTCGGATTTGTAGCCGCCAAGCCAGACGATGCCGGGCTCGGCACCTGCCGCATGCCTGACGGCGATGCTCGTCCCGTCGACGTCTAGGAAGATCGGGGTGGTGGTGCTCATGGTGTATTCCCTCGCGCCGGTCTTTTGGCACAAGCGGGGGTTCAACGAAAAGTGCTCTGTTACTTTCTTCGCTTGGTGCAGAGGAGCATTCATCGAGCAGGTGATTTCCTGAGAATGCTGTGCTATTGACTCCGGCCGCGCGCTCACCACATTGCGCGTTCGCAATTCTGAACTGAAGAACCCCTTAACGAAACGGCTCAAGGAGACCACGACCATTCGCAGACCTTTCAAAGCAGCGGCGCCCACCAAGGAAGGCCCGCGCTCCAACCGTGATATCCGGGTTCCCCGGGTCCAGCTAATCGACGCCGAAGGCCAGAACCGGGGCGATGTCTCCATCAACGACGCATTGCTGCTCGCCGAAGAGGCTGGGCTCGATCTGGTCGAGATATCGCCCAATGCAGTGCCGCCCGTCGTAAAGATCCTCGATCTCGGGAAGCTGAAATACGCCAACCAGAAGAAGGCGGCCGAGGCGCGCAAGAACCAGAAGGTCATCGAGATCAAGGAGATCAAGATGCGCCCGAACATCGACAGCCACGACTATGAGACCAAGATGAAGGCCGTCCGGCGCTTTTTCGAGGAAGGCGATAAGGTCAAGCTGACATTGCGCTTCCGCGGTCGCGAGATGGCGCACATGGAACTCGGCATGCAGCTTCTGAATAAGGTTCGCGAGGAAGTGGCGCCCATCGCCAAGGTCGAAGCCGAACCGAAGCTCGAAGGCCGCCAGATGATGATGGTGCTGGCGCCCCGCTAAAGCGCGTTGCGCTTTAGTTCTGTTTTGTGCATGTCGTTGTCCCAAAACCGCTGCGCACTTTTGGGCGACATGCATTAAATCCGCCTGAATCATGTTGCAAGGCGTCCCGGCGATCGGCGGGGCGCCTGTTTTCTTGGCCAGACGCTGCGATCGCCGGCGAGAGCAACGACGCTCTGGTTCCCTCGACGATCGGATTCCCGACATGGTCAATGAAGTCAGATACGCGCAAGTTAAGCACGGGCTTGGCAGCTACCAGCATATGCGCAGGATGGTACTTGCCGTTCTCATCATGGTGATGTTCGCGGCGCTGCTGTTCGGCCAGTCGGTTTTCCCTCCCGATACGCCAGTGCATGAAACGATCGAAATGGTCGGCGTCGTGCTGATCTTTCTCGGCATCGTCGGGCGCTTGTGGTCGACGCTTTACATCGGCGGACGCAAATCCTCCGAAGTGGTGACCGGCGGACCCTATTCGATCACGCGCAACCCACTCTACCTTTTCTCCACTTTAGCTGCCGCTGGTGTCGGCGCACAGATCGGCTCCATCGCGGCCACGATCGGCTTTGGAGCGCTCTGCGCGGGTGCCTTTTACATCGTTATCCTGCGCGAGGAGAAATTCCTCAAGGAGGTTCTCGGCGCGCCATACCAGGCCTATCTGGCGAAAGTGCCGCGCTTCTTCCCGAAACTGTCACTGTATCAGGAAGGCGACACCGGCAGCTTCAAGCCGCGCCTGCTGCGAACCACGTTACTGGACGGGCTGGTGTTCCTCCTTGCCTTGCCGGCTTTCGAACTGATCGACGGCGCCCAGCAGTCGGGCATATTACCGGTGCTGTTCCGTTTCCCCTGAGCACTACAAGGTTGCTGAGCGCTGGGTGTTGCGCGCGCCCTCGCTTTGACGTATATGACCGCGTTCCAAAAAAACCGCCCGGCAGGGCATGCCGTGGCGGTTTCATTTGCTTTTCGGGCTTTGGTCGGACTGAAGCGAACAAAAAGCGCATTGGTGCGCATATAAACGGAGTAGCAAAATGCCCAAGATGAAGACCAAATCGGCCGCCAAGAAGCGGTTCAAGATCACAGGTACGGGTAAAGTTCTGTCGGCTGCGGCCGGCAAGCGTCACGGCATGATCAAGCGTTCCAACAAGTTCATTCGAAATGCCCGCGGCACGATGGTTCTGGCTGAACCGGATGGCAAGAAGGTCATCAAGAATTTTCTGCCGAACGGCCTCTAGGGCATGATGCCAAAAAGTTGCAAACTTTTTGGAAAACATCATGCGCCAAATAAGGGCATTCGGTCTGGACACGCATTTGTTTTACGCAATTCCGAACGGAAAACCGCTAGGCACTTTTCCTGGAATTGCTTTTAAGGAGATCATGACATGGCACGCGTAAAGAGAGGCGTCACCTCGCACGCCAAGCACAAGAAGGTCCTGAAAGCCGCCAAGGGTTTTTACGGCCGCCGCAAGAACACCATTCGCATCGCCAAGCAGGCGGTGGAAAAGTCGCTGCAGTACGCCTATCGCGACCGCAAGAATCGCAAGCGTTCGTTCCGCGCGCTGTGGATCCAGCGCATCAATGCGGCGACGCATGAGCATGGCTTGACCTATGGCCGTTTCATCGACGGTCTCAACAAGGCCGGCATCGAGATCGATCGCAAGATCCTGTCGGACATGGCCATCCACGAGCCGCAGGCTTTTGCCGCACTCGTGGCCAAGGCCAAGGTCGCGCTCGAATACCTCAAGAACACCACGCCGAACGCTTTTGAAAGCGCTGTCGCTTAAGACCAGCGCTTCCCAAGCTATTCGACACTTGATTTGGGAAACCCGCGCTGGCAGGGCTGGCGCGGGTTTTTCTTTGCTTCCAATCGGGTCTGGAACATGAGTGACATGGAAACTCTCGAAAATTCCCTGATGGCCGAGATCGCCTCTGCCGCCGACGAGCAAGCAATCGAGGCGGTGCGTGTCTCTGCCCTCGGCAAGAAGGGTTCGGTCTCCGAGATACTGAAGACACTCGGCTCGATGAGCGCCGAGGAGCGCCAGGTCAAAGGCCCGGCAATCAACGGCCTCAAGAACCGCGTCACCGAGGCACTTTCGGCCCGTCGCGCCGAGCTGAAAGATGTGGCGATCACGGCACGGCTTGCCGCCGAGAAGGTCGACGTCACCTTGCCGGTGCGACAATCGCCGGCCGAGCGCGGCCGCATCCATCCGATCAGCCAGGTTATCGACGAGATCGCGGCGATCTTCGGCGATCTCGGCTTTGCCATCGCCGAAGGTCCCGACATCGAGACCGACTATTACAATTTCACCTCGCTGAACTTCCCGGAAGGCCACCCGGCGCGCGAGATGCACGACACCTTCTTCTTCCAGCCGGACGAGCAGGGCGAACGCAAGCTTTTGCGCACCCACACCTCGCCGGTGCAGATCCGCACCATGGAGATGCAGAAGCCGCCGATCCGCATCGTCATTCCTGGCAAGACCTACCGGCAGGATTCCGATGCCACCCACTCACCGATGTTCCATCAGGTCGAGGGATTGGTGATCGACAAATCGGCCAACGTCGCCAACATGAAGTGGGTACTGGAGGAGTTCTGCAAGGCCTTCTTCGAGGTGCCGAGCGTCAAGATGCGCTTCCGGCCGTCCTTCTTCCCGTTCACCGAGCCCAGCCTCGAGGTCGACATCCAGTGCGACCGTTCGCGGCCGGGCGAGGTGCGCTTCGGCGAAGGCTCAGACTGGCTGGAGATCCTCGGCTGCGGCATGGTCCACCCCAATGTGCTCCGTTACGGCGGGCTCGATCCCGACGAATATCAGGGCTTCGCCTGGGGCATGGGCATCGACCGCATCGCCATGCTGAAATACGGCATGCCCGACCTGCGCGCCTTCTTCGACGCCGATGTGCGCTGGCTGTCGCATTACGGTTTTAGGCCGCTCGACATGCCGACGCTGTTTGGCGGGCTAAGCGCGTGACAACCGGGCCGCAGCAAATCCGCGGGCAGCTAGCCTTCCTGCACATGTCCGACGCGCGGCCGCATAGCTTCAAGCCCAGCGTGCCCAGACCAGACGGAACACAGTCATGAAACTTACCCTCTCCTGGCTCAAGGATCATCTCGAGACCGATGCCTCGCTGGCGGAAATCGTCGAACGTCTCACCTCGATCGGCCTCGAGGTCGAGCATGTCGACGACCGGGCGAGCTTGAAACCTTTCGTCATCGCCAAGGTGCTGACGGCAGTCCAGCATCCCGACGCCGACCGGCTGCGCGTGCTGACCGTCGACACCGGCGACGGCAGGGCGCCGGTGCAGGTTGTCTGCGGCGCGCCGAACGCCCGCGCGGGCCTGATCGGCGCCTTTGCAGCACCCGGCACCTATATTCCCGGCATCGACGTGACGCTGACCGTCGGCAAGATCCGCGGCGTCGAAAGCCACGGCATGATGTGCTCCGAGCGCGAGCTCGAACTGTCCGAGGAGCATGACGGCATCATCGACCTGCCGGCCGATGCGCCGGTCGGCACCAGTTTCGCCGCCTATGCCCATCTCGACGATCCGCTGATCGAAATCAATCTGACGCCGAACCGGCCGGATGCGACCAGCGTTTATGGCATCGCCCGCGATCTGGCGGCGAGCGGGCTCGGCACGCTGAAGAGCGCGCCGATAGAGCCGATCCCCGGCAAGGGCGAGACGCCGGTCAAGGTGACGATCGAAGCGCCGGAGCTCTGTCCCGGCTTTGCGCTGCGCCTGGTGCGCGGCGTCAAGAACGGACCGTCGCCGAAATGGTTGCAGCAAAGGCTTCTCGCCATCGGCTTGAGGCCGATCAGTGCGCTGGTCGACATCACCAATTATGTCACCTTCGATCGCGGCCGGCCGCTGCATGTCTTCGACGCTGCGAAGGTCACCGGCAATCTCACCGTGCGCCGGGCACGCGACGGCGAAAAGGTGCTGGCGCTCGACGGCCGCGAATACACGCTGACGCCGGAGATGTGCGTCATCGCCGACCAGGATGGTATCGAGTCGATCGCCGGCATCATGGGTGGCGAGCATTCCGGCTGCGACGAGAACACCACCGACGTGCTGATCGAGTCGGCACTTTGGGACCCGATCGCCACCGCCCGCACCGGCCGCACGCTCGGCATCATCACCGATGCACGCTACCGCTTCGAGCGTGGCGTCGACCCGGAAATGATGATTCCCGGTGTGGAGCTGGCGACGAGGCTGGTGCTCGATTTCTGCGGCGGTACGCCGACGCAAACCGAAGTCGTCGGCTATGCCGGCCATCGGCCGAAGATCGTCTCGTTCCCATTGTCGGACGTGAAGCGGCTGACCGGCATCGAAGTGCCGCGCTCGACGAGCCTCGACATTCTTGCCCGCCTCGGCTTCAAGCCGGAGGGCACGGGCGATGTCGTCAATGTGGCGGTCCCGTCCTGGCGGCCGGATGTCGACGGCAAGGCCGACCTGGTCGAGGAGGTCATGCGCATCCACGGCGTCGACAATATCGCGCCGCAGCCGCTCGGCAGCCACGACGCGGTCAACGCCAAGATCCTGACTGTGCTGCAGATCCGCACCCGCGCCGCCAAGCGGGCACTTGCCGTGCGCGGCATGATGGAGGCCGTCACCTGGTCGTTCATTCCGGCAAAACACGCCGATTTGTTCGGCGGCGGCCAGCAGGCGCTGAAGCTTGCCAACCCGATCGCCGCCGATATGTCGGACATGCGGCCGTCGCTGCTGCCGGGCCTGATCGCGGCCGCGCAGCGCAACGCCGACAAGGGCATCGGCGATGTCGCGCTGTTCGAAGTGTCGGGCACTTACGAGGGCGACGGCGCCGACCAGCAGCGGCGTGTTGCCGCCGGCGTTCGGCGCGGCACCGCCAAGCTCGAGGGCTCCGGCCGCCATTGGGCAGGCAATGCCGGCGCCGTCGGCGTCTTCGATGCCAAGGCCGACGCCATCGCTGCACTCGAAGCCTGCGGCGCGCCGGTCGAGCGGCTGCAGATCGAGGCCGGCGGCCCGGCCTGGTATCATCCCGGCCGGTCCGGCACGATCAAGCTCGGGCCGAAGGTCGTGCTCGGCACGTTCGGCGAATTCCATCCGAAGACGCTGGAGGGGCTTGACGTCTCCGGTCCGCTTTGCGGGTTTGAGGTGTTCATCGATGCCGTGCCCGAGCCGAAGGCCAAGCCGACGCGGACAAAGCCGAGGCTCGATCTGTCCGCCTTCCAGGCGGTCAAGCGCGATTTCGCCTTCGTCGTCGACAAGGCGGTCGAAGCCGGCACACTCGTTCGCGCCGCCCTTGCCGCAGACCGGAAGCTGATTTCCGGCGTCTCGGTGTTCGATGTTTTCGAGGGTGCAGCGCTCGGCGCGGCGAAGAAGTCGATCGCCATCGAAGTTTCGATCCAGCCGGTCGAAAAGACGCTGACCGACGAGGATTTCGAGGCGCTGGCCAAGCGCATCGTCGAGAATGTCGGCAAACAGACCGGCGGCGTGCTGCGCGGCTGAGGGATTGCGGACGCATGGCGAATCGCCCTCCAAAGGGCGATGAACCATTTGCGCTATTCAGGGCTGCCCTTCGAGGAACAGCGTGCAGCCTTTCTCGATATCGTCTCGGCCGATCCGCTGGTCGGCGAGACGCTGTCGCGGGTACGGGCGCTCGACCTCCCCGACTGGCTGGTCGTGTCCGGCGCGCTTTACAACAGCGTCTGGAATCATCTGACGGCGAAGCCTTCGGGATATGGCATTCGTGATGTCGATCTGTTCTATTTCGATGAGAGCGATCTGTCTTACGAGGCCGAGGACACGGTCATCCGCCGGGCGGCGAAGCAGTTCGAAGGACTGACGCTGCCGGTCGAAGTGCGCAACCAGGCGCGGGTGCATCTGTGGTTTGAGGCGCGCTTTGGCGGTTCCTATCCCAGACTGTCGTCGTCCGCCGAGGCGCTGTCCTATTTCGCTTCGAAAACCCATGCGGTCGGCGTTAGATTCGGCACCGATGGGCAACTCGCGCTCGTGGCGCCGTTCGGGCTCGACGACATCTTCTCGTTTCGCGTTACCCCGAACCGTGCACTAGATAATCAGCAGACGCACGAGATGAAGGGCGCGCGTGCGAGGGAGAACTGGCCGGAGATCAGTGTCGTGCCTTGGTAGGAAATGTCGGCGGGACAGCACCCCCCTCTGTCCTGCCGGACATCTCCCCCTCAAGGGGGGAGATCGGCAGCTTCGGCGATCCGCTCGCTCCTGCAACGTCCGTGATTGGCGAAAGCCGAGGTGACGTCCAATCTCCCCCTTGAGGGGGAGATGTCCGGCAGGACAGAGGGGGGTGCCTCGCGCCAATATCTCGCAATTATTTGCATTGCGGTGCGACCGAAAACGGGGCGCCGAAACGCCCCGTTTCGATTACGCCGTCGATCGCCGTTCAACCGTTGACCAGGGCCAGCAGCTCCTCGGTATAGCGCTTGCCGACCACCTTTTCCGGCGACAGCGCGTCGCCGATGGACGCCACTTCGGCCTGGCTCAGCACAATATCGGCTGCCGCCGTATTCTGCTCCAGATGGCGGATTTTTCGCGCGCCGGGGATCGGGACAATGAAGTCGCCCTGATGCAGCACCCAGGCGAGCGCCAGCTGCGCCGGCGTCACGCCCTTCTCGGCGGCCATCTTTTCCAGCACGGCGACGACCGCCGCATTGGCCGCCATGGCGTCGGCCTGGAAGCGCGGCAACCCGCGGCGCCAGTCGTCGGCGCCGAGAACATCGGGCTTGGCGATCGTGCCGGTGAGCAGGCCGCGGCCGAGCGGGCTATAGGGGACAAAGCCGATGCCGAGCTCGCGACAGACGGCAAACACCTCCTCCTCCGGATCGCGGCTCCACAGCGAATATTCGCTCTGCACCGCGGCGATCGGATGCACCGCATGCGCCCGGCGGATGGTCGCCGCACTCGCCTCCGACAGGCCGAGCGCCCGCACCTTGCCCTCGCGCACCAGCTCGGCCATGGCGCCGACCGTATCCTCGATCGGCACGTTGGGATCGACGCGGTGCTGGTAATAGAGGTCGATGACCTCCGTATCCAGCCGCTTCAACGACGCTTCGGCAACCGCCTTGACGTGTTCCGGGCGGCTGTCGACGCCGGCCATGCGCTCCATGCCGCTGCCTTCTTCCAGGATTTTGAAGCCGAATTTCGTCGCAATCGTCACCTTGTCACGCACCGGCTTCAGCGCCTTGCCAACCAGGATTTCGTTCTCGTAGGGGCCATAGACTTCGGCCGTGTCGAAGAAATTGACGCCGATGTCGACAGCGTGGCGCAGCGTGGCGATCGCGTCCGCCTCCGGCTGGCCACCATAGGCAAAGCTCATCCCCATGCAGCCGAGGCCGACCGGGTAGACGTCAAGTTCATTGCCGAGCTTGCGGGTTTGCATCACGTATCTCCTTGTTGTGATGGTTGTGATGCCGCAGAGATAGCGTCTTGCGCTGCGTTCGATAATCGGCTCTAATTTGCACAGGCTGTTCCAAAAAATAGATCAATGAAGCGAACCCATCTTTCACAGCTCGCTGTACTGGCAACGGTCGCCCAATGCGGCAGTTTTCGCGGCGCGGCCAAGGAACTGGCAATCGCGCCATCGGCGGTCAGCCACGCGGTTTCCAGCCTCGAAGCGCGCCTCGGCGTGCGCCTTCTGGCGCGCAGCACGCGCAGCGTCGCTCCGACCGAGGAGGGCGCGCAGCTGCTCGAGCGCCTCAGGCCGGCGCTGTCGGAGATCGACCTGGCGCTGGAATCGGCGATCGAGGCGCGCGACCGGCCGGCCGGCAATCTCAGGCTGACCGTGCCGCGCACCGCGGCCCACCTGACGCTGACGCCAAGGCTCGGCGCCTTTGCCGCTGCCTATCCCGACATCGTGCTGGAGATCGTCATCGAGGACCGCTTCACCGATGTGGTCGAGGGCGGCTTCGATGCCGGCGTGCGGCTGGGCGAGAGCCTGCAGCGCGACATGATCGCCGTGCGCATCGGGCCGGACCTTCGCGGCGCAGTCGTCGGCGCGCCATCCTATTTCGAGACCATGCCCAAGCCGCAGCATCCGCGCGATCTTGCCGGTCACCGCTGCATCCGCTTCCGCTTCTCCAGCGGCATTCTCTATCGCTGGGAATTCGAGAAGAACGGCGAGGAGATCGAAATCCCGGTGAAAGGGCCGCTGATCCTCGACGAGGACCATCTGATTGCCAACGCCGCGGTCGACGGCGCCGGGCTCGCCTTCGTGTTCGAGGACTATGTCCGCGACGCGCTCGCCGCCGGCAAGCTTGTTCGCGTGCTGGAGGACTGGTGCCCGCTTTTCGACGGCTTCTTCGTCTATTACCCAAGCCGCCGCCAGATGCGGCCGGCGCTCAGGGCCTTTGTCGATTTCTTCAAGGTCGGCGAGTAAGCCAACCCTCCCCATACGGGAGAGGTGGAAGAAAGCCGACCTGGCATTCGTTCACCGACCATGTCAGCACTGCCCAAAAACCAGGCCACCGGCTACGGCTGGACGGCGATCATCCTTCACTGGCTGATCGCGGCGCTCTTTATCGGCCAGTTCGTGCTCGGCTTCGTCATGGTGCGACTGTCCAGCCAGCGCACCGCCTTCGAACTGATCCAGCTGCATAAATCCTTCGGCTTCCTGCTGCTTGGGCTGGTCATCCTGCGCATCGCCTGGCGCCTTGGCAGACCGGCCCCGCCGCTGCCGCGCTCGGTCGGCCCGTTCGAGCGCCGCATCGCGCCACTTGTCCATCTTGCGCTTTATGCGTTTCAGCTCGCTCTGCCGCTGTCCGGCTGGGCGCTGGTCTCGGTCTCGGTGCTGGAGATCCCGAGCGTGCCGTTCAATCTGTTTGTTATGCCCAATCTGCCGCTTGGCGAATCGGACGTGGCTGAAAGCTTCTGGGCAGCGACGCACTGGTATCTCGCCTATGCCGGCATCGGACTTGTCGCTTTGCATCTGGCCGCGGCGCTGCGTCATCATTTCTGGCTGAGGGATACCGTGCTGATGCGCATGATCACGGCTTCGTCACATCGCGACACGGAATAGAGCGGGCGGCTCATTCGTTCATGGGGCGAGGACGCAAGAAAGCGTTGCCTGCCAAGAGGACCATTTCCATGTACGCGCGCATCTTCGGATTTGCGGCAGCCGCCGCTTGTTTTGCTATGCCTGTTTTCGCCGCCGTCGCCCTTGGCGACGCGGCCGGCAGCTACACCATCAGCCCGGGGAGTTCCAGCATCCACTTCTCGATCGGCAAGCTCGGCGGCGGAGGGCTCGACGGTGCTTTCTCCCGCTTCAAGGGCAGTATCCTCATCGACAACAGCGATGTCGGCCGGTCCCAGGTCAATTTCACCATCTTCCCCGAAAGCGTCGGTACCGGCCAAAGTCGCATCGACGCCTTTCTTCGCTCGGACGCGGTTTTCGACGCGGCCAACAATCCGGAGATCCAGTTCCGTTCGACCAGCGTCAAACGCACCGGCGCCACGTCAGCCCTTGTCACCGGCCGGCTGACGGCGCGCGGCAAGACCTTTCAGGAAAAGTTCACGGCCGAGCTCGGCGGCCTCAGGGCGGGCACGATAAAATTCCATGTCACCGGCAAGGTGTTGCGGTCGCGCTACGGCATGGATGTCGGCACGCCGATTTACTCCAACGTCGTCGACTTCGACATGACGCTGACGGGTAGAAGGGGATAGTCTTTGCAGGACCTGGGTTCGTCGCCCCCGCAAGAGCAGCGCCGGCATCCGGAAAAGCCGCAGATGATCGCCCTGTTCGCCGCCAGGCTCCCGCATTGGCTTTTCTCCTGAATTAGGGCAAACCTCAAGGCCTGCAATCGAGAGGAGAAATCTGATGTTCCGATGGGGTGTTTTGTCGACGGCCAAGATCGGCCGCGAGCAGCTTTTGCCGGCAATCGTCGAGGCGGAGAACGGCGTGCTGTCGGCGATCGCCAGCCGCGATCTGTCGAAAGCCCGGGCACTGGGCGAACGCTTCGGCGCGCGCCACGCTTTCGGCTCCTATGAGGAGCTGCTCGCCTCCAGCGACATCGACGGCGTCTACATTCCGCTGCCGACCTCGCAGCATGTCGAATGGACGGCCAAGGCGATCGAGGCCGGCAAGCATGTTCTGGTCGAAAAGCCGCTGGCGCTCGATGCCAAGGATATTCCGCCGCTGATCAAGCTGCGCGATGCCAGGAAGGTGCTGGTCTGCGAAGCTTTCATGGTCGTCTACCATCCGCAATGGATCAAGGTGCGCGAGCTGATCGCCAACGGCGCCATCGGCCGGCTGCGCCATGTCCAGGGCGCGTTCTCCTATTACAATGTCGACCCCAACAACATGCGCAACAAGCTCGATCTCGGCGGCGGCGCGCTGCCCGACATCGGTGTCTACCCGACGGTGTCGACACGCTTTTCGACGGGCAAGGAGCCGCTGCGCGTCCAGGCGACGATCGAGCGCGACAAGACGTTCGGCACCGACATCTATTCCTCGATCCGCGCCGATTTCGGCGATTTCGAGCTGTCGTTTTACCTGTCGACGCAGATGGCGGCACGCCAGGTGATGGTGTTCCACGGCGAGAAGGGATTCATCGAGGTGTTCTCACCGTTCAACGCCGGGCTCTATGACCATCACCGCGTCGAGCTGCACAACCAGAACCACAGCGAGGCGCAGGTATTCCGCTTTCCCGGCACGCAGCAATACCGGCTGGAAGTCGAGGCCTTCGCGCGGGCGGCACAGGGCGGCAAGGACCGCGTTTTCACCCTGGAAGAATCGGTGCTCAACCAGAAGGTCATCGATGCCATCTTCCGCGCCGGCGAGAAGGAAGGCTGGGAGACAGTCTAGGCCGGCCATGATCCCAAAAAATGAGGGACCGGTTTTTGGACGAGATCATGGCCAAATAGATGCCAAACGACGCGGATGTGATCATTGTCGGCGCCGGCCTTGCCGGTCTTGTCGCGGCGGCCGAACTGACTGAGGCCGGCAAGAAGACAATCATCGT
Source organism: Mesorhizobium sp. M0563 (assembly GCF_040321065.1). Taxonomy (NCBI): domain Bacteria; kingdom Pseudomonadati; phylum Pseudomonadota; class Alphaproteobacteria; order Hyphomicrobiales; family Phyllobacteriaceae; genus Mesorhizobium; species Mesorhizobium sp. M0563. The sequence goes on along the minus strand of NZ_JAMYQV010000006.1, from coordinate 115,695 downwards.
CGAGCAGGAGCCGGAGCAGTCGCTTGGCGGCCAGGCGTTCTGGTCGCTCGGCGGCATCTTCCTTGTCGATTCGCCCGAACAGCGGCGCATGCGCATCCGCGATTCGTATGAGCTGGCGCTCGAGGATTGGCTGGGCACTGCAGCCTTCGACCGCACGGAAGATCTCTGGCCGCGCCGCTGGGCTGAGGCCTATGTCGGCTTCGCCGCCGGCGAGAAGCGCTCCTGGCTCATGCAGCGCGGCCTGAAATTCTTTCCGGTGGTCGGCTGGGCCGAGCGCGGCGGCGGCAATGCCGTCGGCCACGGCAATTCGGTGCCGCGCTTCCATGTCACCTGGGGCACCGGGCCTGGTGTGCTCGAACCGTTCGTGCAGCGCGTGCGCGAGGCCGAGAAGCGCGGGCTGATCAGCTTCAGGTTCCGTCACCGGGTCAACGAATTGAGCCGGGCGGGTGCTGCCGTCGACGGCGTGCGCGGCGACATATTGGCGGCGAGTGATGCCGAGCGCGGCCGCAAGAGCTCGCGCGAGATCACAGCCGATTTCGAGTTGAAGGCGCAGGCCGTCATCGTCGCCTCCGGCGGCATCGGCGCCAATCACCAGCTGGTCCGGGAGAATTGGCCGCAGCGGCTGGGTGCGCCGCCGAAACGCATGATCACCGGCGTTCCCGACCATGTCGACGGCCGCATGCTGGCGATCGCCGAGGCTGCCGGCGGCAGGCTCATCAACCGCGACCGCATGTGGCACTATGTTGAGGGCGTCAGGAACTGGGCACCGATCTGGACCGATCATGCGATCCGCATTCTGCCCGGCCCGTCATCGCTGTGGCTCGATGCGCGCGGCAAACGCCTGCCGGTGCCGCTCTATCCCGGCTTCGACACGTTGGCCACGCTCAGCCACATCATGAGCACCGGATACGACTATTCCTGGTTCATCCTGACCAAAAAGATCATCCAGAAGGAGGTCGCGCTGTCCGGCTCCGAGCAGAACCCCGATCTGACGGGGAAAAGCTGGCGCCAGGTGCTTGGCCGTGCCACCAGCGGCGTGCCCGCGCCGGTCAAGGCGTTCATGGAGAAGGGTGAGGATTTCATCGTCGAGCCCGAACTGCCGGCGCTGGTCGCCCGCATGAACGCACTGGCCGGAGGCGAGCCGCTGCTCGAACTGGCGCAGGTCGAGCGCGAAATCCGCGCCCGCGACCGGCAGCTCGACAATCCGTTCTCCAAGGACATGCAGATCACCGCGCTGCGCGGCGCGCGAGCCTATCTCGGAGACCGGCTGATCCGTACCGCAAGACCGCACAAGCTGCTCGATCCCGCCAATGGCCCGCTGATCGCCGTCAGGCTCGGCATCCTGACCCGCAAGACGCTCGGCGGGCTTGAGACGGACCTCGACAGCCGCGTGCTGGGCGCCGGCGGCCAACCGGTCGAAGGGCTGTACGCGGTGGGCGAGGCCGCCGGTTTCGGCGGCGGCGGCATGCACGGCTATGCAGCGCTCGAAGGCACGTTTCTCGGCGGCTGCATCTTTTCCGGCCGCAGTGCCGGACGAGCGGCGGCGCGAGCGGTGAGGTGAAACAAGGCCCGCCGGCAGTCGTTGCGCCAAGGGTGGCGGGGTCGCACCGATTGGCCAAACCGCCCTCTAAGCGAAGGGCTGCAAATTGACGTCTTGAAGCTTGGAACCGGCAAGCAAAGCCTCGAGCACCTGCTTCTTCAAAAACAGGCACTGCGCACGAGCAAGTTTCACGATGGCCGAAACGTCGCCTGCCTCGCAGGCAAGAACCAGTTCCTTTTGCTGGGCGATGATCAACTGGGTGAAGTCGCGCGACTTGAAGCCCAGGTGGAGAACCCGCGCCGACTGGTCGAGTATCTGGTCCAGTAGATGCGCCAGTCGTAAATTTCCCGAGAGCTCCGCCAGGGCCAGACGAAAAGCACGATCGGCCGCAAGGAAGGCAATGTGGCTGCGTAGCGTCTCCGGCTTCAGCACTTTTTTCGCTGCCAGCCTGATATCCTCCAGCCCGCGCTCGGTCATGTTCGATGCCGCCACCCTGAACACTTCCGGCTCGATCAAGCTGCGGACATCGAAGATCTCGTTGACGTCCCGCAGACTGAGCGTCGCAACGACGTAGCCGCGGCGCGGCTCGCTCCTGACCAGCCCTTCCTGCATCAGGCGGGCCAACGCCGCGCGGATGGTCGCCTTTTTGATCAGGTATCGATCGCCGATCTGTTTCTCGGTCAGCGCTTCGCCGGGGCGCAGCACGCAGGCAATGATGTCGTTCCTCAGCTGCTCATATGCCTGTTCCCTGCGAAGGACGTCGGCGGCTGACAGTGCTGTCGCCTCGACCGTGGCCGGTCTTGCCGGTTCGGCGGTCAACTTCGTCGTTTTCATATTCTGTCCGTCTGGCTGTCCCGTTGACGCTGGCCTCAGCATTCGCTAGCGTGAGCATCTCAGATTGTAAATCTGAGCATTTCAGGGAGGATAAACTGATATGCCTTTGCCCGCCAACTCGCCTCTCTACGCCGTTGCCGACAATATCGTCAATGCCGCGAAGGGGCCAGATCCCCTCGAAGCGGTAAGGGCGGTCCTGGGCGACTACACCAACCGTTTTCACGCATCGGGAACACTCGCTCACGAAGAGGACGACGACGAGGTGCTTCTGCATGCGGGCCCGAACCTGACGATCTATCACATCACGCTGTCGCCCGGCCTTCAGTACCCGCCTCATAACCACCTGATGGATGCCTTGATCGGCATCTACAAGGGCAGCGAGACGAACTTCATCTATCCTGTTGCCGGCAGCGAACTCGATGTCCCCGAAAGGCAGGACATCGCAGCGCCTGCCGTGGTGCACATGGCGTCAAATACCGTGCATTCGGTTGCGAATACCGGCAGCGCGCGATCAGGTGCGCTGCATGTCTATCTCGGCGATCTCACACGAACCCACCGGCAGCTGTGGAGCCCGGAAAGCAACCAGGCCGAGCCGTTTGACAATGATCGCTACCTGGCCGGCGCACGGCCCATTCAGCAGTCCGGGCGCGAATGAGCGCAGAGGCGTCGCTGGCGGCGAAATTGGCCGTGATCAGCGAACCCGTCGGAATCGCGTCACACTTGTCACTCTCGCCAATCCGCTATCAGCCCCTATCCTATCTCACGACCCAACACGTCGCGCCGGTGCGGGCGACAAACCAGCAAGGGAGATGCACAATGACGGCACATCAGAATGGCACAGGCGAGCAGGCGACGCGGCTCGCGATGAAGACACCACCGGTCGTTTCGCCTGACGCATGGGAGGCCGCGCGCCAGCAGCTGCTCGTGAAGGAGAAGACCATGACCCGGGCTCGCGACGCACTGGCCGCCGAGCGCCGGCGGATGCCATGGGTGGCGGTGGAGAAGTCCTATACGTTCGAAGGGCCTGACGGAAAGGTGAGCCTGCTCGACCTGTTCGAGGGCCGCCGCCAGCTGGTCGTCTACCGCGCCTTCTTCGAGCCCGGCGTATTCGGCTGGCCCGACCACGCCTGCCGCGGCTGCTCGCTGGGGGCGGACCAGGTCGGCAACCTTGCCCATCTGAATGCCCGCGACACCACGCTTGCCTACGCCTCGCGCGCACCGCAGGCCGACATTGCGCGGCTGAAGGCGCGGATGGACTGGAAGATGCCCTGGTACACCATCACCGACAGCTTCGATGCTGATTTCGGCGTTGACGAGTGGCACGGCCATAACGTGTTCATCCGCGACGGCGATCGCGTGTTCCGCACCTACTTCATCAACAACCGCGGCGACGAGGCGATGGGGACCGTGTGGAGCTATCTCGACCTGTCGCCACTCGGCCGGCAGGAGGTTTGGGAGGATTCGCCCGAGGGCTATCCGCAAACGCCGACGTACAAGTGGTGGAACTGGCACGACAATTACGGCGCCGAAGCCGTTCCCGACAAAAAGTGGGTCGAAGTGTCGGACGCCGGAGAGGCTGCGTTCCGGAACCGCACTGAATAGAACGTCTCTGGCGTCGCGGAAATGCGGCTAGGACAATTGGAGGAGCGGGATGCACGGTTCATTCGACCGCATCCCGCTCGCTATGTAGGACTACGGACATGAGCGAGATTCATGCAGGCGGATCCACCGGCGATGCGAGCCCGGCCGGCCATAGCGCAGCCGATTGGCTGTCCTTTGCGGCCGCGCCGACCTTCGCAACCATGGCGCTGCTGACGTTTCTCGGCGGAGCGCCGGATATGATGTGCTCGACCGGGCAAGAGGCGTCACCGCTGGGCGGCATGGTCCCGATGTACCTGCTGATGAGCGGCTTTCATTTAGGACCTTGGTTGAAGCAGGTTTCCGGCCGACGACGCCGCCGCAAATAGAGCTGTACCGGCCGACAAAGGCCCGTTCTGGTCGGGAAGACATCCCTCACCAGATCCACTCGCCCCTTCCCAAGACCGCTACCGCATCGACAATCCGGGTAAAGCTCGAGCGGGCGCGGCCGGCCGTGTGCCTGGCGCGCAAATAGCCATGCACCAGTCCCGGCTCCTCGAACCACCAGGCGCGCCCGCCTGCAGCAATGATGCGGTCGCGATAGGCTTCGCCGTCCGACGACAGCGGGTCGCATTCGGCGGTGATCACGACGGTAGGCGGCAGATTGGCAAAGTCGGCGTCGGCGAGCGGCGACAAGGTGAGATCGCCGGTGCGGTCCTCGCCCCCGGTCCTGATGTCCCTGTAGAAAACGAGGTCGCGCACGTTAAGCATCGGCGCTTCCGCGTGGGTGACGTAGGAGCCGGCGGAGCTGTCGCCGCCAAGGCCGGGATAGACCAGAATCTGGCCGATCGGCTTGCGCGCATGGCCGCGCGTCGCGTGGCTGACGGCGGCGGCGAGATTGCCGCCGGCGCTATCGCCGCACAGCAGGATAGGACGCTCGTAGGTGGTCGACGCCCATTCGAAGGCGCTGATGGCATCGTCGACGGCGGCCGGATGAAGGTGTTCCGGCGCCAGCCGGTAGTCGACCGAAACCACTTCGTAGCCGGTGCGGCCGCAAAGCTCGGCGCAAAGGTCGTCATGGCTGTCGAGCCCGCCGAGGATAAAACCGCCGCCATGGAAATAAAGCACCATCGCCGCCGCTTCCGGCGCCGGGGCGCGGTAGACGCGGATCGGGATGTGCCAGGGTGTGGCAATGGCGGTGGTTTCCGCCGTGACGCCTTGGGGATAGCCGGCAAAGAACTCGCGGCACATCCGGTTATAGATCTCGCGCTGCTCGGCGATGGTGTAGTCGATCGTATCGGGTGGATAATAGGAATTGGTCCGCTCGATGAAGGCCCAGGTCTCGGCGTCGATGAGGGTTTTGTAGTTGGTCATGGGCGCCGAATGGGCCGCCAAGGTTGAGCTTGGACACCCCCCTCTGGCCTGCCGGCCATCTCCCCCGCAAGGGGGGAGATCGGCAGCTTTGGCCTTGCCGCTTGTCCTGCAACGCTGGAAATTGGCGAAATCCGATGCGACATCCGATCTCCCCACTTGCGGGGGAGATGCCCGGCAGGGCAGAGGGGGGTGTGAAGGATCGCCATCATCTCCGCAGCGTCACTTCCCCTTCCACACCGGGTCGCGCTTCTCGGCAAAGGCGCGAAAACCCTCGAGATTGTCCTCCGAGCCGTAGAGTGCGTCAACCGTTGGCAGCTGCCGGCGCGTCACCCGGTTCATCGCGTCCTGGAACGTCAGCGATTCTGCGACCCTGGCCGTTTCCTTGATCGCGGCGAAGACCAGCGGCGGGCCGCTGGCGAGCAGCCGCGCGATCTCCCAGACGCGGTCCTCCAGCCTGTCCTTGGGCAGCACCTCGTTGACCAGGCCCCAGCGATGCGCCTCGGCGACATCCATCCAGCGGCCGGTGAGCAAAAGGTCCATGGCGACATGGTAGGGGATGCGCTTCGGCAGCTTGATCGTCGCCGCATCGGCCAGCGTGCCGGCGCGGATTTCGGGCAGCGCGAAGGAGGAGTGGTCCGACGCATAGATGAGGTCGCAGGACAGCGCCAGCTCGAAGCCGCCGCCGACCGCCATGCCGTTGACGCAGGCTATCACCGGCTTGTTGAGGTCGCGCAGTTCCTGCAGCCCGCCGAAGCCGCCGACGCCATAGTCGCCGTCAACCGCGTCGCCGCCGGCCGCGGCCTTCAGGTCCCAGCCGGCGCAGAAGAACTTGTCGCCGGCGGTCTTGACGATGGCGACGCGCAGCTCGGGATCGTCGCGGAACGCCTTGAACGTCTCGCCCATCAGCCGCGACGTCTTCAGGTCGATGGCGTTGGCCTTGGGCCGGTCGAGCGTGACTTCGAGGATCGTGCCCTCGCGGCGGGTGGTGATGATTTCAGCCATTCTTCTTGCCTCCCAGCACCAGCAGCGCATCGGCGATCCAGGCGCCCTTGCCCTCGGCGCAGACGATCAGCGGATTGATGTCGAGTTCCTCGATCTCGCCGGCATTTTGCTGCACGAAGCCGGCAATGCCCGATATCGCCTGTATTGCCGCCGTGACATCGGCCTTCGGCCGGCCGCGATAGCCGTCGAGCAGCGGGAACAGTTTCAGCCCGCGCAAAGCGGCCTCGATGTCGTCACGGGTCGCCGGCAGCATCAGCGTGACGCTGTCGCGCAACAGCTCGACCAGCACGCCGCCGGTGCCGAGCGTCATCACCGCGCCGAACATCGGGTCGCGGGTGAAGCCGACCAGCAGCTCGGCGACGCCATCGCGCACCATGCGCTCGACATAAAGGCCGGTGCCGAGCGGGCCGAGATCATGGGCGGCGGTGCTGACGGATTCGGCATCCCTCAAATTGAGCCGGACCGCGTCGAGCTCGGATTTGTGGATGACGCCAAGAGCCTTCAGCGCTACCGGGAAGCCGAGCGCCATCGAGGAGATCACAGCCTCGACCGCGTTGCCGGCGCGCTCGCCCTTCGGCACCGGGAGCCCGGCCTCGATGAGCCGCGCTTTCGCCTCCGCCTCGTCCGGGGTGATATGGTCGCCGGCCGGCGCGCCAGACGCCGAGGTGTCGATCGGCTGCGCCAGCGGCTCGCGCCACGCCCAGCCGATGAAGGCTGCCGCCTGGGCGGCGTCCATGGCCTCGGAAATGCCGAACAGCGGCACCATGCCCCGCGCCATCAGCCCTGCAGTGTATTCCTCGGGCAGGTTCTCCGGCAGCGAGGAGACGATCGCGCCTTGCGCGCTGTTGGTCTTCAGCGCCGCTTCGAAGGCGCGCAGCGTCGCCCACCAGTCGGTGTCGGAGCAGCGGTCGGGGCGCGGAAAGTCGAGCACCAGCATGTTGAGGTCGAAGCCGCCAGACACCATGGCGGTGAAGGTGGCGGTCATCGCCGGCTCGTTGTTCCAGATGAAGGTATGGTAGTCGAGCGGGTTGGCCACCGCGACCAGCGGGCCGAGCGTCGATTTGACCTGAATGCGATGCTCGGCGGTGAGAGGCGGAAAGGTCACCCAGCGGCCTTCGGCGCTGTCGGCCATGACGGACGCCTCGCCGCCCGAACAGCTCATCGACGACAGCCGGTAGCCGGGCAGGGGACCGGTGACGTGCAGCAGCTTCAGCGCCTCGATGAAGGCCGGGATCGAATCGATGCGGGCGATGCCGAGCCGCTTCAGGAACGCGCCGGACGCTGCGTCCGAGCCGGCCAGCGACGCGGTATGCGAGACGGTCGCCTGCCGCGCCTGCTCGGAGCGGCCGACCTTCATGGCGATAACAGGCTTCTTCAGCTCTCGTGCCCGTGCCGCCAGCCTTTCGAAGCCGGCTACCGAGTCGAAGGCCTCGATATGCAGGCCGAGCGCGGTGACGCGGTCGTCCTCGATCAGGCCGAGCGCCATTTCGGAAAGCCCGGTCTGCGCCTGGTTGCCGGCGGTCATCAGAAAGGCGATCGGCAGGCCGCGCTTCTGCATCGTCATGTTGATGGCGATGTTCGACGACTGGGTGATGATGGCAACGCCGCGACCGCCTTCAGGCAGCCTGATGCCGCCATGCTGGTCGGGCCACAAAAGCGCGCCGTCGGCGTAATTGATCAGCCCATAGCAGTTCGGCCCGATGATCGGCATGGGACCCGCCGCCGCGACCAGCTCGGCCTGCAGCCGCTCGCCGTCCTCGTCATAGGCCTCGGTTTCGAGGAAGCCGGCGGCGAAGCAGACCGCACCGCCGGCGCCGCGCTCGGCCAGCGCCTTGACCACTTCGATGGTCAAGTGCCGGTTGACGCCGATGAAAGCGGCATCCGGCGCACCGGGCAATTCGGCCACCGAGCGATACGCCTTGCGGCCGGCGACCTCGTCCTTGCTCGGATGCACGGGCCAGATCTCGCCGGCAAAGCCCATCTTGATCGACTGCGCGACGACGGCAGCAGCCTGCACGCCACCGAAGACTGCGATCGTTCGTGGGCGCAAAAGCCGCTCAAGTTTGTGCATCGTCATCTTTTCGTTTGAGCATGATCTTTTCCAAAAACCGGATTCCACTTTTTGGGATCATGCTCTAGCCCCCGAACGGGCGCAGCAGCGCCCGCGAGATGATGTGGCGCTGGATTTCCGAGGTGCCTTCCCAGATGCGCTCGACGCGGGCGTCGCGCCAGATGCGTTCCAGCGGCAGATCGTCCATCAGCCCCATGCCGCCATGGATCTGGATCGCCTCGTCGGCGACGAAGGCGAGCATCTCGGTGGCCTTCAGCTTGGCCATGGCCATGTCCTGGTCGGTAACGGTGCCCTGATCGTACTTCCAGCCGGCTTCGAACACCATCAGGTCGGCGGCCTTCAGCTCGGTCGCCATGTCGGCGAGCTTGAACGACACGCCCTGGAACTTGCCGATCGGCTGGCCGAATTGCTGGCGCTGCGCGGCGTATTCGATGGCGTGGCCAAGCGCCCGTTCGGCGCGGCCGAGGCAGGTGGCGCCGACCTGCAGGCGCGTCGCGCCAAGCCATGAATTGGCGACGTCGAAGCCCTTGTGCACCTCGCCCAGAACCTGAGTGGCCGGCAGACGGCAATCGTCGAATTCGAGGATGGCATTGGTGTAGCCGCGATGCGAGACGTTGCGGTAGCCGTCGCGCACGGTAAAGCCCTTGGTGCCCTTGTCGACGAAGAAGGCGGTGATCTTCTTGCGTTTTCCACGCGAAGACTCTTCCTCCCCCGAGGCCATGAAGACGATGGCGAAATCGGCGAGGTCGGCGTGGCTTATGAAATGCTTGGTGCCGTTCAGCACCCAGTCGTCGCCGTCCTGCACGGCGGTTGCCTTCATGCCGCGCAAATCGGAGCCGGCGCCCGGCTCGGTCATTGCCAGGCAATCCCATTTTTCGCCGCGAATGCACGGGAACAGATACTTCTCGCGCTGCTCCGGCGTGCCGGCAAGGAGGATGTTGGAAGGCCGCGCCACGCAGGTCCAGTGCAGCGCGTAATTGGCGCGGCCGAGCTCCTTTTCATAGAGCAGCCAGGTCACCGTATCGAGCCCGGCGCCGCCGACATCGGCCGGCATGTTGGCGGCATAGAGACCAGCTTCGATCGCCTTGGCCTTGATCTCCTCGATCAGCTCACGGCGCAGCACGCCGGTGCGCTCCACTTCGCGCTCATGCGGGTAAAGCTCGTTCTCGACGAAGGCCCGCGTCGTCTCGACGATGAGCTTCTGTTCCTCCGAAAGACCAAAATCCATGGTCTCAGCCTTTCTTCTTTTTCTTCGGCTTTTCAGCCTTGGCCTTCTCGGCAGCCTTGGAGGCGGTGGGCTTCTTCGCCGCAAGCTTAGCCAGCTGCCTGGTATAGTCCTTATGCAGGGCGCCGGCGCCCCAGCCTTTGCCTTTGTTCTGCTTCGACAGTGCCTCCATGATCGCGACCAGATTGTCGTCGCGGATCTTTTCGAGTTCGCGGATCGACAGACCGTGCGCCTGGTCGTCCGACTGGGTCGCGATCAGCTCGACCAATTCGTCGTTGAACTCCGGCACATCCATCAGCTTGGTCCATGGCCATTTCAGGCACGGGCCGAACTGCGCCATGAAGTGGCGCATGCCGGCCTCGCCGCCGGCGACACGATAGACCTGGAACATGCCCATCTGCGCCCAGCGCAGGCCGAAGCCATAGCGCATGATGTCGTCAAGCTCCTCGACCGTGCAGATGCCGTCCTTGACCAGCCACAGCGCCTCGCGCCAGGCCGCTTCGAGCAGGCGGTCGCCGACAAAGGCTTCGATCTCCTTGCGGATCACCACCGGCTTCATGCCGATCGAGGCATACATCTCCTTGGCGACTTCGATCGCCTCGGGAAAGGTCTGTTCGCCGCCGACGATTTCGACCAGTGGCAAGAGATAGACGGGGTTGAACGGATGGCCGACCACCAACCGCTCCGGATGCTTCTTCATCGCCACCTGCATGTCGGTCGGCTTGATGCCGGAGGTGGAGGAGCCGACAATGGCGTTGGCCGGCGCATAAAGGTCGATCTCGGCCAGCACGCGGTGCTTGAGGTCGAGCCGCTCCGGCACGCTTTCCTGGATGAAGTCGGCATCGGCGACCGCCTCGGCGATCGTCTTGGCGAAAGTGAGCTTGCCCTCTTTCGGCAGGCCGCCGGGCAGCATCTGCTTGTAGGCGCGTCGCGCTCCCTTCATCACCTCGCCGACCTTGCGTGACGCCTCGGGGTCGGGATCGAAGATCGACACGTCGATGCCGTTGAGCAGCAGCCGCGCGACCCAGCCGGCGCCGATGACGCCGCCGCCGATGGCTGCCGCCTTGTTGATGATGCTCATGCGGAGGCTCCGGTTCTTGTGCTGGCTGTTGCGGGGTCGGTGAGGGCGACACGCTCGCCGGCACGGATCACGGACGCGTCATAGGCCTTGCGCGCGAACACTTCGAGCACGAAGGGCCGGAAGAAATCGATCGGCAATGTCTCGTAATCCGGGTCGAAGCTCGACTGGTCCCAGCGCTCGCAAAACTCATCGCAATCGTCGAAGTAGATGTGCCCGGCGAAACGGTCGCGGGCGTGCGGGTTGCCGCCGAGGTGATGTGCGTAATAGAGGCGCTGGAAGTCGCCGTGCTTTTCCACCACCCAGGTGCATTGCTCGCGTACAAAGGGCTTCAGGATCGACGCTGCATATTCGTCGTGATTATAGGGCGCGTAGATGTCGCCGATGTCGTGCAGCAAGGCGCAGGCAATCCAGTCGGTGTCGGCGCCGTCGCGCCAGGCCCGCGTCGCCGCCTGCACCGAATGGCCGAGCCGGGTGATCTTGTAGCCCGACAGCCCTTCGTCGAGCTGGACAAGCGCGTCGAGCAGACGCTCACCGGTCTTTGCCGCATAGTCGATCTCGTGCTCGGTGAGGAAGGCATAGTCCTCGCGGTCGCCGTCCTTCATGGCGGTGAACTTCACGGTCTTCATCGGCGGCTCCTCCCAGCCGGGTTCTTCCCGCCCTTGCTCAAAGCGGTGCGCGCTTCGTCAGGTTCAGCTTCTTGCGGACTTCGTCCGGGCCGATGACCCTTGCGCCCATGTTCGACACGATGCTGACCGCCCGCTCGACCAACTGCGCATTGGTCGCCAGCACACCCTTGTCGAGCCAGAGATTATCCTCGAGCCCGACACGGACATTGCCGCCGGCCAGCACCGCGGCAGCGGCATAGGCCATCTGGTTGCGGCCGATGGAAAAGGCCGACCAGGTCCAGCTCGACGGCACGTTGTTGACCATCGCCATGAAGGTGTTGAGATCATCTGGCGCCCCCCACGGCACGCCCATGCACAATTGCACGAGAGCATCCGGATCCAGCACCTTTTCCTCGACCAGCTGCTTGGCAAACCACAGATGCCCGGTGTCGAAGGCCTCGATCTCCGGCTTGACGCCGAGCGCCGTCATCATGCCGCCCATGGCGCGCAGCATGCCGGGCGTGTTGGTCATGACATAGTCGGCTTCGGCGAAATTCATGGTGCCGCAGTCGAGCGTGCAGATCTCCGGCAAGCACTGGCGAACATGTTCCACGCGGTTGGTCGCACCGCCCATATCCGTGCCTTTTTCGTTCAGCGGCAGGGGGGTTTCCGGTGGGCCGAATACCATGTCGCCGCCCATGCCGGCGGTCAGGTTCAAAACGACATCAACGTTTGCCGCGCGGATGCGCTCGGTTACCTCGCGGTAGAGATGCACGTCGCGCCTAGGCTTGCCGGTCTCGGGATCGCGCACATGGCAGTGCACGATCGCAGCCCCTGCCTTTGCCGCCTCGATGGCCGAATCGGCGATCTGCTTGGGCGAGCGCGGCACGTGCGGGCTGCGGTCCTGCGAACTGCCGGACCCGGTCACGGCACAGGTAATGAAAACCTCACGGTTCATCGCTAACGGCATCGGACTCTCTCCCAATAGAACGTAGGGCAAGAATGCCTGACTTGCCGGAAACTGTTTTGCGTTTTACGAAGATCATGTGACCAAAACCGAAAAACCGACGATCTTTCGTGCCGAACGTTTGCCGCTCAAGGTGACGCTGCTGGTATTCTCCGGCTCGTCGATCATGTGTGTTGCGTCGGCTGTCGATCCGTTGCGCGCCGCCAACCGCATTGCCGGTGAGACCCTTTTCGATTTCAGGCTGGTCTCGGTCACAGGCGAGGCGCCGGTCACCACATGCGGCCTGCCGGTGGCGGTCAGCGGCCGCTTCGATGCGGCTGACACAACCGACATGCTGGTCGTCGTCGCCGGCTTCGGCACGCAGAATTATGCCACTTCGGTCTTGCTGTCCGGACTGCGCCGGGCGGCGCGCGCGGCACGCGCCTGCGGCGGTGTCGAGGCCGGCACCTGGCTGGTGGCGCGCGCGGGCTTGCTGGAGGGGCGCAGCGCCACCACCCACTGGGAGGATATGGAGGATTTTTCTTCGGCCTTTCCCGGCGTCGACGTGCGCCCCGACCGCTACGTCATCGACGGTCCCGTATTCACCTCTGGCGGCGCCTCGCCGACCTTCGACCTGATGCTGCATCTGATCCGCACGCGGCTCGGCATGGCCGTGGCGCTCGATGTCGCGAGCGTCTTCATCTACGACCAGGCGCGCGCCGCGACCGACGCGCAGCCGCTGGTCTCGCTCGGCCGTCTTGACGGCTACGATCCCAGGCTGGCGCAAGCCATCCGGCTGATGGAAGCGCATGTCGACCAGCCCCTGACTGTCGCCGCCGTGGCCAAGCGCGCCGGGGTGACGGCGCGGACGCTGGAAAGTATCTTTCGCAAGTCGATCGGCGAAACGCCGGGCGCCTATTATCTCAGGCTGCGCCTCGGCGCCGCGCGCCGGCTGGTGGTCGATACGCGCATCGCCATGGCGGACATTGCCGGGCGAACGGGGTTTTCGTCCGCCGCGGCATTTTCCAGAGCGTTTTCAAGAGCGTTCGGCGAAGCGCCGGTCAGGCTGCGCCTGAGATAGTGGGGATCAGGCAGCGTCTTGGCGGACGCTGTTGCCGTCGATCTGCGAGCGCATCTGTCTCGCCAGATGGGTCTCGAAGCGGCTGGCGACCGCGCGATCCCATTCGTTTGCACTCAGCGCACCATGCTTGGGGTGCGGCAGCGCCATCAGCCGGTCGATGATCGATCCGGCCTCGCCAGATGAGAGCAGGGCGTCGATTTCGCGTTCGTGCTGCATATCGTTTCGCCTCCTTCTTTCTGATTCCCGCCACGAACCACACTATAGGAACTCCGTGACGGCTGTTTGAAGGCAAGAGCGAGGCGATTGATGGGCGATGCCGGGCAAAGTTTTGTCCGCCGCCGCCCATCTTGGGCACGATCTTTCCGACAGATCAGGCGGTGCGTCAGCCGAGCCGCATGGACAGTTCGACATCCTCGCCGAACGGCGTGGACATGTAGCCGCTTCCGGTCGAGCGCACCCGCGAGAGGTATTCGGGGCAAAGATCGGCATTGTCGGCAACGACCAAGGCGCCCGGCCTGAGGCGACTTTCAACTAGGGTCAAGACCTCGGGATAGAGCGCTTTGGCGCCATCGAGCAGCAGCAGGTCGACCGTTTCGGGAAGATCGACGCTTAATGTTTGCAGCGCGTCTCCCTCTCGGATTTCCACCATGTCGATGAGACCGCCTGCTGTGAGGTTGCTCCTGGCGCGCGCCACCTTGGATGGCTCGAACTCGCTGGTGATCAGGCGCCCGCCGCCATTGTCCCGCAAGGCTGCGGCAAGGTGCAGGGTCGAGATGCCGAACGAGGTTCCAAATTCGACGATCGTCCGGGCGCCGCTGCTCCGTGCCAGCATGTAGAGCAGCGTGCCGGTCTCTCGCGAAACGGGAAGCCAGAGATCCTTTAGCCGCCCGTAGAAATCGAGGTATTCGGTCTTGCTCCGAATGAAGCGGCTCCGCTCCTCGGCGGAGAGCTCCGCCACGGCATGGCTCGTTGCCGCAGCGGCTTCCTCGAACAGGCGGTCCAGCAGGGGCGCCAGCGGCGTTGTCGTCAGTGTGGTCATATTGGTCTCCAGTCAAAATTGAATGCGTTCTTGTGCGGCATTCAAAATACGACTAATCATTCGCATTCACTAATCGCATTGGCGCGCCTCTCAATGAGCGATCACCGAAGTCCGCGGATTTCCTCGCGAAAACAGCCCAAGCAGGCCCGCTCGGCGGAGCTCGTTGCTGCGATTTTGGAGGCTGCTGTTCAGGTTTTGGCGAGGGAAGGCGCGCAGCGCTTCACCACGGCGCGGGTGGCCGAGAAGGCCGGTGTCAGCGTCGGATCGCTGTATCAGTATTTTCCGAACAAGGCGGCGATCCTGTTTCGGCTCCAGAGCGACGAATGGCGGCAGACGACCGACTTGCTGCGCGACATCCTCGAGGATATCAGGAAACCGCCGCTTGAACGGCTGCGCGGCCTGGTCCACGCCTTCCTCCGCTCGGAGTGTGACGAGGCTGCGGTGCGTGTGGCGCTTGACGACGCCGCACCGCTTTACCGCGACGCGCCTGAGGCGCAGGCGGCAAGGGCGTCCGGAGACCGCACCATCCAGCTCTTCATGCAGGAGGCGCTGCCCAACGCCGCGCAAGCGACGCGCGAATTGGCCGGCGACCTGGTCATGACGACGCTGAGCACGGTGGGGAAGCAGTTCTCGGAGGCGCCCCGAACCCCGGCGGAGATCGAAGCCTACGCCGACGCCATGGCCGACATGTTCTGCGCCTACCTAAGAGGCCTCGATCACGGCTAGGACATATGCCAGGCCCGGTCAGCAAGCAGACCGAAAGTGTCGCACCGGGCAAACCTTGTCGGTTTCGGCCCCGCGGAAAGTCGTCAGCCGGCGGCCGCTGAACAATGCGGCCGCGAATCGGTACGCCTCAGACGTACCGGTTGACGATATTCTCGAGCAGTTCCTGGCGGCCGGATCGGGGCTGCGGCTCGATCTTCTCCTTGACGACGCGATCAGCAATTTCCTCCAGCGTGCGCTTGCCGGCAAGCATCGCCTTGGCCTCGGCCGAATCCCAGCCGGCATAGCGCTCGGCGAGCGGCGCCGACAGCGCCTTGTCCTCGACCATGCGTGCCGCTGCCTTGAGGCCTCGAGCGCAGCAATCCATGCCGCCGATATGACCGATCAGCAGATCCTGCGGATCGAGCGACTGGCGCCTGAGCTTGGCGTCGAAATTGGTGCCGCCGGTCTTGAAGCCGCCCGCCTGCAGTACGTGATAATAGGCGAGCGCCATCTCCGGTACATTGTTTGGGAACTGGTCGGTGTCCCAGCCCGATTGGTAGTCGTTGCGGTTCATGTCGATCGAGCCGAAAATGCCGAGCGCATTGGCCAGCGCCAGTTCATGCTCGAACGAATGGCCGGCCAGGATGGCGTGGCCTTGCTCGATGTTGAGCTTGACCTCGTTCTCCAGTCCGAAACGCTTGAGGAAGCCATAGACGGTGGCGACGTCGTAATCATACTGGTGCTTGGTCGGTTCCTGAGGCTTCGGCTCGATCAGGATGGTGCCTTCGAAGCCGATCCTGTGCTTGTAGTCGACGACCAGATTGAGAAAGCGGCCGGCCTGTTCCTGCTCGCGGGCAAGGTCGGTGTTGAGCAGCGTCTCATAGCCCTCGCGGCCGCCCCACAGCACGTAGTTCTCGCCGTTCAGCCGCTTGGTGATGTCGATGCAGTGTTTCACCGTCGCGGCCGAATAGGCAAAGACGTCCGGATCGGGATTGGTGGCGGCGCCCGACATGAAGCGGCGGTTGGAGAACAGGTTGGCCGTGCCCCACAACAGCTTGACGCCAGTCTGCTTCATCTTTCCCGAGAAATAATCGGCGATCTCGTCGAGCCGCGCCGCACTTTCGGAAAAGTCCCGGCCCTCCGGCCGCACATCGGCATCGTGGAAGCAGAAATAAGGCGCGCCCAGCAGCGAAAACATCTCGAAGGCGACGTCGGCCTTGAGCTTGGCCAGCTCCATCGTGTCGGTACCGCCGGCCTTGGGGAACCACGGCCGGTCAAACGTCTGGCCGCCGAACGGATCGCCGCCTGGCCAGGCAAAGGAATGCCAGTAGGCGACGGCAAAGCGCAGATGGTCTTCCAGCCGCTTGCCGGCGACGATCTCGTCGGGATTGTAGAACCGGTAGGCCAGCGGATTGGTCGAATCCGGTCCCTCATATTTGATCTGTTGGATGTCGCCGAAAAAACCGCTGGTCATGTTCTTTTCCTCTCGCATGGTTCGGCCTGATTACCTCAAGCGTAATTGGTTTCGCGCTGGCGCTGGTCGAAAAGGCTCATGTCAAGAGCATCCAACGAAGGAGACAGACCATGACCGACCTCAACACCATTGCCGAAAACTACATCGCCCCCTGGAACGAGAGTGACGCCGCGCGCAGGAAAGCCTTGCTCAAGACGACCTTCACCGAGGATGTCGGCTACCGCGATCCGATCATGCAGGGCGACGGCCATGACGGCATCGCCGCGCTGATCGAAGGCGTGCAGCAGCGCTTTGCCGGCTTCAGGTTCTCGCTGAAAGGCGAGCCGGACGGATTCGCTGACGCCATCCGCTTTTCGTGGAACCTTGGGCCGGACGGCACCGAGCCCGTCATCGAAGGCACCGATATCGGCGTCATCGAAAATGGCCGGCTGAAAAGCGTCACCGGCTTTCTCGACAAGGTGCCGGCACAGTGAGGAAATCTCGGCAAAGTGGGGGCCAAGCACCCCCCTCTGCCCTACCGTGCATCTCCCCCTCAAGGGGGGAGATTGGCTGGCCTTTCCGCCTTCGCCAATCACCGATCTTGCAAGACTTGCATAGCCGTCGACGCTGCCGATCTCCCCCCTTGAGCGGGAGATGCCAAATGGTGGCAAAGAGGGCAGGCCAGAGGGGGGTAAGCGCCAGCTCACGCGGTTACAGCCCTGATCGCCGGGTAAAGCTGGCGGTAGCGCTGATAGGCCTGCGCATAGGCGTCGCCGAGGGCGGCGACCGGCTCGACCGTGGCGTCCGTCGCCGGCGCCGTGCACACGGCGCGCGGATCGGCAGCGGTCGCCGCGATCAGGCCAAGCCGGGCCGCACCGAACGCGGCGCCGAAATCGCCCTCGGCGGGAATATCGATGGGCAGGCCAAGCGCGGTGGCGATGGCCTTCAACCAGTAGCGCGAACGCGAGCCGCCGCCGATCGCCGTCACCCGGGTCAGCGTCGTGCCGGCCTTGGCCAGAGCTTCCAGGCTGTCGCGGAAAGCGAAAGCGACGCCTTCGAGCACGGCCTGGGTCAGCGCCGCGCGGCCGGATTCGTGTGCAAGCCCCGTAAACGCGCCGCGAATGGCGGAATCATTGTGCGGCGTCCGTTCGCCTGAGAGATAGGGCAGGAAGGAGACACCGGTCGGCGCCTGCAGCGCATCGCCGAGTTCGGCGGTCAACTCGCCAGCACCTTTGCCCGCGATTGCCGATAGCCAGTTGAGCGAATCGGTTGCCGACAGGATGACGCCCATCTGATGCCAGGTGCCGGGCAGGGCATGGCAGAATGTATGCACGGCGCTTTCCGGGTTGGGCAGATAGGACGCATTGGCGGCAAAAAGCACGCCTGACGTGCCGAGCGAGACGAAAGCCTGGCCGGCACCGACCGTGCCCATGCCGCAGGCCGAGGCCGCGTTGTCGCCGGCGCCGCCGGCGATCGGGATGCCCGCCTGCATGCCCCATTTCGCAGCCAGTTCGCTGCGCAAGGCACCGGCCTTTGCCGTGCCTTCGACCAATGACGGCATCTGCCTTTCGTCGAGCGACGTGGCGGCGAGCAGTTCGGCGGACCAGGCTCGTTTGCCGACGTCGAGCCACGACGTGCCAGCCGAATCCGACATTTCCGAAATATGCTCGCCGGCGAGCCAGAGCCGCAAAAAGTCCTTCGGCAGCAGGACCTTTGCCACCTTGGCGAAAACAGCCGGTTCGTTGTTTTTCACCCAGGCGAGCTTTGGCGCGGTGAAGCCGGGAAAGACGATGTTGCCGGTCAGCTTGCGAAAGCGCGGGTCGGCGTCGAGTGCGGCCGCCTCGGCGTGGCCGCGTGTGTCGTTCCACAGGATGCAGGGGCGCAGCACCTGGTCGGCGGCGTCGAGCAGGGTGGCGCCATGCATATGGCCGGAAAGGCCGATGCCTTTGACCGCCGCGAGCTCCTTCGCATGCGCGGATCGCAGCTCGGCGATCGCCGCTTCGCAGGCGCGGATCCACTCGGCCGGGTTCTGCTCGGACCAGCCGGGATGCGGCCGCGACACGTCGAGCGGCGCATGGCCGGAACCGACGATGCTCTGCCTTGCATCGATCAGCAGCGCCTTGACGCCCGACGTGCCGAGATCGAGGCCGAGATACATGTTTCCTCCCATGTCCGTCAGGCCTGGCGGCGACGGTCTTTCTTGCTCCCCCGCCTCTGCCCTGCGACAGAGAGGCGAAGATATCCCGGCAATCGTGCCGCCGGACAAGCGCTCCGGTCAACACGTGAAGATTTTTTCGACACTCGAAAAAATCTTGCCGGGGCAGTTTTTAAGGCAAGATGTGGCCTTGGTCAATTCGCCGCGAGAGCGGTTGCGCGCCGTGAAAACAGTGCCGACAGCGGGCTGTCCGGCCGTGCCAGCGCGCGTTCCGCCGCAAGCGCCCTCGCCAGCGCGCCATCGCCCGAACGCAGTGCCGCCTCGACCAGCGTCAGGTCGATGACGTCGCGTTGGGCGTGGCTGCCGCCGAAGCGATGGGCGATTGCCCGGATCGGCCGGATCAGCCGTATCGTCTCGGCATAATTGCCCTCGCCGAACGCCTTGATCGCGAGCGTCAAGGGATGGCCGACATCCCTGGTGAAACCCACATTGTCGTCTTTGCCGCGCATCGCCTCGCGCTGCGCCTCGAGCAAGCTGCGGGCCGGCGCTTCGAGGCCGGCGCCGACAAACGCCATCATCGCGTGGGCGTCGTTGAAGGCATAGTTGCCGGCGCTGGCCTTGGGCACCCAGTTGGCGGCCAGTGCCGTCCAGCGGTCGCCGACATCGACGCCGCCGAGATGCAGCCGCCACAGGATCGCCGAGGCATCGACCATGTTGAGCGCCAGCGTCGAGCGTTCGCCATAGATCGGCCCATCATAGAGCGCCAGCACCTCGTCGGTCTCGCCGAGGTCGTAATGGAACAGCGCCAGGTGCCACCAATTGTGCACCTGCAGGAAGCTCTCCCGCGTCCACGCTTCGGGATTGGCGCGCATCCACAATATGCCGTCCTTTTGCCGGCTCTGCATCTCCATGACATGGGCAACGGCATGCTGGGCCCAGCCGTCGCGCGGCTCGATATCGACCGCCGTGCGGCCAAGTTTTTCGGCGCGCGCGTAGTCGCCCATTTCCTCCAGCCCAAAGGCCTGCATGCCGAGTATGGCGTGGTAGCCCGGCATGCCGCTCTGCCAGGACGGCAGCGCGCGGCCGATGCGGTCGCGCAGCATGCGGGCGTTGCCGGTGAAGAAGTCGATCTGGTGGCCGGTCTGCAGCGCCAGCGCATCGAGCGGGAACTCGATGGCGATATCCTCCAGCACGCGGGCGGCCTCGTGCCAGCGGCCCTCCGCAAGGTGGCCAAGCGCGGCGACATGCGCCTGCTCGCGCGTCGTCGCGGCAAGCGGCAGCGCTGCCTCGTGACATGCCTTGGCCACCGCCGTCGCTTCACGCTCGGTGGCGAGGCCAAAGAGATAACCCTTGAACACATGCGCCATGACGAAGCCGGGATCTTCGGCGATTGCCCGGTCAACGGAACCGACAGGATCGCCGATGAAGCACTGCAATTCGCGCACAGCCTGGCTGTAGGACGAAAACCCGGCCTCCGTCGCGCCAGACAGCGCTAGGCCAAATGCATCCCTGACCGCCATGGCTTGTCCTCAGTTGCCCGAGCGCATCGCCACCGTGGCGATGCCGGCGCCGACCAGCAGCGTGCCGCCGGTGCGGTTGAAGATGCGGATCGCCTTTGGATTGCGCACGACGTTGCGCGCCCTTGCGGCGATCAGCGCATAACCGAAGGCATTGGCGAAGGCGAGCGCCAGGAAGGTCGTTTCGAAGATCAGCATCTGTGTCCAGAAATCCGCATGCCGGTCGAGGAACTGCGGCAGGAAGGCGACGAAAAAGGTGATGCTTTTCGGATTGAGCGCGGTAACCAGCCAGGCATGTGCCGTCATCTTGGCCGATGACACCGCATCGGTGCGCGGTTCGGCCCGCAGCGCGCCGCCGGCGCGAAACAGCTTTATGCCGAGATAGATCAGATAGCCGGCGCCGATCACCTTCAGCACGGTGAATACGGTCGCCGACGCCGCCAGCAGCGCGCCGATGCCCAGCATCGACAGTGTCATTGCGGTGAAGTCGCCGAGCGCCACGCCGACTGCCATCGGCAGCGCGGTGCGCCAGCCCTGGCCGAGCGCATAGGACACCACCAGCAGGATGGTCGGGCCCGGAATGACCAGAAGGACTGCCGAGGCGGCGGCAAATGCGGCCCAGTTTTCGAAGGACATTTTCTTCTCCTTGAGCTCAAAGAAGAGGATAAATCCTTGGCCTCGCGAAGATGTAAAGAGGCAAAAACCGAAAAAGCCCCTCGTTAACGGCAGATGGCTGGCCTTCACGCTTTTTCAACCATGATTGGTGAAAATGCCTGCTATCCGGCCGGACCGTGTTTCCCGCCGATAGCGTAGGGTTTGGGTAAATGCGTGAGTTGCCGCACGGTCTGTCGCTGCCGCATAATGGCGACGCAATCGAAACCGAAATACAGCTTTCCCGCCGCACGGTGCTGTCCGGCGCCGGTGCGCTGGCGCTGCTCGGCGTCGCCGGCTGCAGCCAGACGCTGGATCTGCCGTCGCTCCAGCTCGACGACGTCACCACCGGCTCGATCCGGCCCGTGCGTCCGAGCATCAGCGTCGACAAGAACATCACCAGCCCCGACGTGATGTACGCTTCGCTCACCGACGGTGGCTTCAATGTACCGGAGGTGCCCTACCTCAAGGTCAAGCCGGAGTTCCGCCGCCAGATTGTCGTCGATCCGACCGGCGAGCAACCCGGCACGATCGTCGTTCACTCGCAGGAGCGGCTGCTCTATCTGGTGCAGCCCGGCGGCGAAGCGATCCGTTACGGCGTCGGCATCGGCAAGGACGGATTCCGCTGGTCGGGCCGCGCCAACATCCAGTACGGCAAGGAATGGCCGGTCTGGACCCCACCGCCCGAGATGATCGCCCGCAAGCCGGAGCTGGTGAAATGGCAGAGCGGACAGCCGGGCGGCCTCGACAATCCGCTCGGCGCGCGTGCCCTCTACATCTATCAGAACGGCAGCGATACCGGCTATCGCATCCACGGCTCGCCCGAATGGCGGAGCATCGGCCAGGCGATGTCGTCGGGCTGCGTGCGCCTGATCAACCAGGACATCATCGATCTCTACAGCCGCGTCTCCAAGAAGAATCCGGTCGTCGTCGTCTGACCGGCGGCTTCGCTTTCAGCGATCACTCTGCCGTTGCGCGATGCCGCAAGACAGGCGAATGTGCCTGCGATTTTCATCGCCCGGGAGACGTGACCAATGGCCGGAACTTTTGTCATCGCGCAAGGCGGCGGCCCAACCGCCGTCATCAACCAGACGGTGGTCGGCGCCGCGCTCGAAATCCGCAAGCGGCATCCCGGCGCCAAGGTGCTGGGATCCATCCACGGCGTGCGCGGCATTCGTGACGGCAATTACGTCGATCTTTCCGCCATCCCCGAGGACCGTTTGCGGCTGATCGCGGCGACGCCGAGCGCCGCGCTTGGTTCGACGCGCGACAAGCCGGATGCCGCCTATTGCGACCTCATCCTCAACGGCTTGAAGAAAGCCGGCGCCGACGCCTTCATCTACATCGGCGGCAACGACACGTCGGGCACGCAGCAGATCCTGACCGACGCCGCCGGCGGCAAGATCGCCTTCGTCCATGCGCCGAAAACCATCGACAACGATCTCGAGGAGAACGACCACACGCCCGGCTTCATGTCGGCGGCCGAGTTCGTCGCCGGGGCGTTTCTTTCGGTCGATCTCGATTTCCGCGCTCTGCCGGGCATCTATGTCGGCATCGTCATGGGGCGGCATGCCGGTTTCCTGACGGCCGCGTCCGCGGCATGGCAGCTCGACCAGGACAGCGGCCCGCATCTCGTCTACGTGCCGGAGCGGCCGTTCTCGGCGGCCGGCTTCATCGACGACGTGCGCGCCACGCTCGACCGCCACAAGCGCTGCATCGTTGCCGTCTCCGAAGGCGTCAGCACCGCCGACGGCAAGGCGCTGGTCGAAAGCCTGGTGCCGCCGGAAAGGCTGGAGCGCGACCAGCACGGCAACGTCAAGCTGTCGGGCAGCGACCTGCCGGCAGCCTTGGAGCGCGCGCTGGCCGAGGGATTGCCGGGCAAGCGGGCGCGCGTCGATGCGCTCGGCTACATGCCGCGCGGCTATGTCGGCGCCATCAGCGCGGTGGACGCGCAGGAGGCCTTCGACGCCGGCGCCTTCGCGGTCACGGTCGCCGACGAGGGCGGCGGTTCGGTGGCGCTGCAATATGACGGCAAGAAAACCGTGCTGAAGAAGGTGCCGCTGAAGAACGTCGCCGGCAAGACGCGCCATATGCCGGATGATTTCATGCTGCCCGATGTCAACCGGCTGTCCGATGCGGGGATGGCCTATCTGAAGCGGCTGGTCCCGCAAAAATACAAGGTCGGCAAGCCGTTCGTCTGATGCCGGCCTTGATCTGATGGACAACTGGTTCAGCAAAACCATCGTCGACGCAGAGACGACCATGCTGACCGAGCCCTTCGTGCATGAATTCGTGCGCGCCAATATCTGGCATTTGCGCGGCCGCGACGTCGACCTGCTGGTCGACACCGGCATGGGGATCTGCCCACTGGCGCCGCAGATCGACACGCCGGCCGGCAAGCCGCTGCTCGTCGTCGCCACGCATATCCATCTCGATCATGTCGGCTCGCTGCACGAGTTTCCGTTGCGGGCAGGGCCGCGCCACAGCGCCGCGCAGTTCGGCAGCATGGATGAAGCGATTACCTACGCCTACATGTTCCATGACCTGGAAGGGGCTGTCTCCAGGCTGCCGGCGGAGGGCTGGAAAGCCGCCGATTACAGGATTCCGCCGGCGCCGCTGACTAGGACCCTGGACGAGGGCGATAGGGTCGACCTCGGCGACCGCCAATTCCGCGTCCTGCATCTGCCCGGCCACTCTCCTGATTCGATCGCGCTGTTCGACGAGGCCGACGGCCTGTTCTTCGCCGGCGACGCCATCTACGACGCCACGCTGATCGACGACCTGCCGGATTCGGATCGTGCCGCCTACCGCCACACGATGCAGCGGCTGCTCGATCTGCCGATCCGCATCGGCCATGGCGGTCATGGACCGAGCTTCGACGGCAGGCGGATGCGCGAGATCGCCTCGGCGTATCTCAGGCGAACGGACGGGACAGCGGCATAGGAAGCCTCGGCAGGGGCGGTGAGGGGCGGCACAACCTGAGGCGATTTTTCTTGGGTAGCTATTTTGTTCTTGCTTTGTGCCGGCAGCTATGCTAGTAATTTGGGTATGGTGCTGATTTGCCCCAACGACCCGCCGCAAGGCGGGTTTTTGTTTTCGGCTTTCGGCGCCAGCCCGGCAAGGCGGCTGCCAGCCGGAAGTTAAATCTTCGTAATATTATCTGGAAACCACGATCGGCGCCCTAGATGCGGGGCTGTCGATTCGGTCGGCCGCCGTGCCAGGCGAGACAGGCAAGGCCGACACGCCGATGGAGCGTTCCGGTGACGGAACGCTGCGGCGCCCGATCAATCTCTCGCCCGGACAACGGCCATGTCACCAATCCAGACCCTTCGCAGACATCGCGTCGCCGCTTTGCTGGGCGCCGCGCTGATCGTCAGCCCCTTCGCCCTGCCTCTCGCTCCCAGGCTGAATGATGTCCTGGCGGCAACAGTGACGCCACCTGTCACCGGCATGACCGCTCCCAGCGGTTCGTTCGCTCCGGTCGTGGCGGCCGACAAACCGGCAGTGGTGACCATCACGACGGTCATGAAAGCCCAACAGCCGGACACCACGAGCGATGGCTCTCCCTTTGGCGGAACCTCGCCTTTCGACGATTATTTCCGCCATTTCTTCGATGACCAGGGACAGCCCGCCCCCAAGACGCCGCCGGAACAGGCGCCGCGCACCGAGGCCCTCGGCTCAGGCTTCATCGTCGGCGCCAACGGCACCATCGTCACCAACAATCACGTAGTCGACGGCGCCCAGTCGATCAAGGTGACGCTCGACGACGGCACCGAGCTTCCCGCCAAATTGATCGGCCATGACGCCAAGAACGATCTTGCCGTGCTCGAGGTCAAAGCCGGCAAGCCCTTGCCGACCGTCAAATGGGGCGATTCCGACAAGCTCATGCCGGGCGATCAGGTGCTCGCCTTCGGCAATCCTTTCGGCCTTGGCACCACCGTCACGGCCGGCATCGTCTCGGCGCGCGGCCGCGACCTGCACAGCGGGCCGTTTGACGATTTCATCCAGATCGACGCACCGATCAACCGGGGCAATTCCGGCGGCCCGCTGACGGATGTGAACGGCAATGTCGTCGGCATCAACACGGCGATCTTTTCGCCGAATGGCGGCAGCGTCGGCGTCGGCTTCGCCATCCCCTCGGACCAGGCGCAAAAGGTCGTCGCCAAGCTGATGAAGGGCGGCTCCATCCAGTACGGCTATCTCGGCGTCCAGATCCAGCCGGTGACGCCTGATATGGCGAGCGCCATCGGCCTCGATCACCCCGCCGGCGTGCTGGTCGCGCAGGTCAGCGACGGATCGCCGGCCGCCAAGGCCGGCATCGAGACCGGCGATGTCATTACCAGCTTCGCCGGCCAGGACATAAAGGATCCAAGGGACCTGTCACGCGCCGTCGCCGACATTGCGCCCGGCACGAGGGAAGCGCTCAATGTCTGGCGCAAGGGGAAGGGCCTGCAGATCTCCGTCGAGATCGGGCGCAACGAAGACGATATGGCGACGGGATCGGTGGCCGGCGATCAGGGTCAGCCGTCGACGGGGCAGGGCCTTCGCGCACCGACGCTCGGTCTCGGCCTGATGGACGTCACCCCGGATGTGCGCCAGGCAATGAACCTGGCAGGCAACCAGCACGGCGCACTGGTCGAGCGCGTCGACCCGAACAAGGCGGCATCGGCTTCCGGCATTCAGCCCGGCGACATCATCGTCGCCGTCGACCAGCATCCGGTGAGGAGCGCCAGGCAGGCTAACCAGGCGATTTCTCAGGCTGCCAAATCCGGCAAGAAATCGGTGCTGCTGCTTGTCGAGCGCGGCGACGCCCAGATGTTTGTCGCCGTGCCCTTTGCCAGTGGCTGAGGCACGCGCCGCGCTGCCAAGATCGACGTAGAGCACTGCCGCCAGGCCGAGCCAAGATTTCGGTTGCCCGCGGGCGCGTCTTCGAGAAAACTGACAAGGGTCGATTGGACCTTGCGCAAATGGATATTCTCGATGGTTACCCGAGGCTTCTCTTCCGGACGAAAGCCTCCGACGGATACGAATGCACGTATCCCGCCGGGGCAGTATCTCGAGCAAGGTTTCCCGGTCCTGTCGGCCGGCCCGACGCCGCATGTGCGCACCGAGGATTGGTCGTTCACGCTTAAGCACGGGCCGCGGCCGATCAAGAAGTGGAACTGGGCCGAGTTCAATGCGCTGTCCTTGACCAAGATGACGCGCGACATCCATTGCGTGACCGCATGGACCAAGTTCGACACCGCGTGGCAGGGCGTGCTGGTCGATGACATCCTTGCCGACGCCGGCATCGAGCCGCCCACCGCCTTCACGCTGGCGCTGGGTTTCGACGGCTATTCCACCAACGTGCCGACGAAGGATCTCACCGGCGGCAAGGCGATGGTGGCACTGCTTTACGAGGGCAAGCCGATCACCCCCGATCATGGCGGGCCGGCGCGGCTGCTCGTTCCACATCTCTATTTCTGGAAATCGGCCAAATGGCTGAACGGGCTGCAGTTCACCGAGCGTGACGAGCCGGGTTTCTGGGAGCTGCGAGGCTATCATATCTATGGCGACCCGTGGCGCGAACAGCGCTACACGAACGATCTATGAGCGACGCACCGGCGGCGCAGTCGCCCTGGCAGACAGTCACCATCACCCGCATCCAAAAGCGCACGCCGCGCGTCACCAGCTTTTTCCTACAGCCATCGCGGCCCTTCGCTTACCGTGCCGGACAGCATGTCGACGTCAGGCTGACAGCGCCTGACGGCTATCAGGCGCGCCGCTCCTATTCCATCGCCTCGGCACCGGAGACCGGCGAGACCATCGAGCTGGCGATTGAAAAACTCGAGGACGGCGAGGTCTCGCCGTTCTTTCACGAGATCGCGGCGGTGGGCGACGACGTCGAATTGCGCGGGCCGCTCGGCGGCCATTTCGTCTGGTCCGACAGCGATGGCGGACCGCTCTTGCTCGTCGGCGGCGGGTCGGGCGTGGTGCCGCTGATGTCAATGGTCCGTCACCGGGCGATGCGGGAGTCGCTGGTCGCCGCCGCGCTGGTGTTTTCCGCGCGGGTCTGGGACGAGGTGATCTTTCGCGACGAGTTGATCGACCTCGCCGAGCGCCGGGATGGCTTCGACCTGGTGCTGACGCTGACGCGCGAGCCGGCCCGCCGTCCGGCGGATTATGCGCGGCGGATCGACGCCGCGATGATGGTGCAAGCCATGACGAGGCTGCCCGCGCCGCCGAAGCTGGCCTTCGTCTGCGGCTCGAACGCATTCGTGACGGCCGCCGCCGAGGCACTGATCGATGCCGGCGTCCCGGCGGCACTCATCCGCACCGAACGCTACGGGGTCTGACCCGGTTCTGCTTGCCCGTTGCAGTCTTCGCTGCCCGGCATAAACAGGCCGAAAACAGGTAGAACGGCAAGGTCGCGTTTGGCTGAAATGGTTAACGATTCGACAAACAACCCCTGCTGCTACTTTTATCGGTTTAAAAAATCGAACCGAACGGTTCGTTTCTGTTGACAATGCGTGCAGGACGCTGTGAACGCTGCCTCTCCAAGCCACCTTGCAGCCAGACCGATGCTATGGGCTATCTACTTGATATTTAGCAATAAAATTGTGGCGGAGGGAATCTCTGGCACAATTTCAAGGTGTAGATTCTTGGTCCACACCAAACAACTTCGTGATTGGAAACTGGCCATTGGCTTTCCCACATCGGGGCTGTCCGGACGACGCGAATTCCTCCCAAGACACGCCGCTCGCCGGACGGAAAAACTGAGATACTGGAGTACTAAAATGAAAAAGATCGCTCTTGCCGCCGTCGCCGTTTTGGCCATCACCGGCAGCGCCTTCGCTGGCAGCGACAACTTTGGTTCCAAGGGTGCGAACCAGCCTGCCGCTTCGGTCGACAGCTCGTACACGGCTTCCATTCAGAAGCCGGCTCATGCTGACGAGCAGCCTGTCCAGGGCGCCGACCGTAACCTCTTCGGCAACAACTAACAGCCGATCCCAGCATCAGGGCGGCGGGCATTATCCGCCGCCTGGGACCCGAGAAATTCAGGAGTATTAAAATGAAAAAGATCGTTCTTGCTGCCGCCGCCGTTCTGGCCATCACCGGCAGCGCTTTCGCCGCTAGCGACAATTATGGTTCCAACGGTGCCAACCAGCCTGCGCCTTTCGTCGATAGCTCGTACACGGCTTCCGTCAAGACGTCGGACCATGCTGAAAAGCAGCCGGTCGTCCAGGGCGCCGACCGCAACCTCTTCGGCAACAACTAATAGCCGATCCCAGCATCAAAGCGGCGGGTGAGCCCGCCGCTTGATTCGAAAATCCAGGAGTACCCAAATGAAAAAGATTGTTCTTACTGCCGCCGCTCTCTTGATTGCCGCCGGCAGCGCCTATGCCCGCAACGACAATGTTGGCGGGACCGACATCAACAAGCAGTCGACCGTCAACGTCGACAAGACGCAGACGTTTTCGGTACGTGACACCAATTCGCCGATCTACAAACTGCTGAATTCGTCTGGCGATGTGCCCAAGTCCGCGCCTCAGGGCGCCGACCGCAACCTCTTCGGTAACAACTAACAGCCGAACTGGAATTCCAAACAAGAGCGGCGGGCCATCCCCGCCGCTCTTGTCTTTGTATGGCGGAAAAACGCCTGCTTCAAGCCGCCTTTGCTTCTGCTTCATGGAGCGCGAAAGAGCGCCCGTCGGCGTCGAAAATATGCAGGTCGCCTGCGTCCGCCGTCAGCCGCAGCGTCGCTCCGCGCTTGACCTCGACATTGCCCGGCAGCTTGGTCACCAGCGGCAGGTCGGCGCGGCCGATGTCGACATAGACGAGTTGGACCTCGCCGAGCTGCTCGACATAATCGACCGTCCCTTCGAACAAATAGTCGGCGCCGGTGGCAATCATCAGATCCTCCGGCCGCACCCCGAAGCTCACCGCAGCGCCTTTCGCCGAGGCAGGCGTTGCGATCGGCACCGTTGCCTTGCGGCCGCCGACATGGCTGACGAGCGTCGGGTTGCCGGTCTTGTCGATCGTTGCCGGCAAGATGTTCATCGCCGGCGAGCCGATGAACTGGGCGACGAACAGATTGCCGGGCCGCTTGTAGAGCTCCATCGGCGTGCCGACCTGTTCGATATGGCCTTCCTTCAGAACCACGATGCGGTCGGCCAGCGTCATCGCCTCGACCTGGTCGTGGGTGACGTAGATCATCGTTGTGGCCGGCATCGATTCCTTGAGCTTGGCGATCTCGATGCGGGTAGCGACGCGCAGCGCCGCGTCGAGGTTGGACAGCGGCTCGTCGAACAGGAAGACCTTGGGATTGCGCACGATGGCGCGGCCGATAGCGACGCGCTGGCGCTGGCCGCCCGACATCGCCTTGGGCAGACGGTCGAGATATTTGGTCAGCTGCAGGATCTCGGCCGCCTGGCGCACCCGCTTGTCGATCTCGGCCTTGCTTTCCTTGCCGATCTTCATCGAGAACGCCATGTTGTCGTAGACGGTCATGTGCGGATAGAGCGCATAGGACTGGAACACCATGGCGATGCCGCGCTTCGACGGCGGCACGTCGTTGACGATTTCGCCGTCTATCTTGAGCTCGCCCGAGGTGATCTCCTCCAGCCCGGCGATGCAGCGCAGCAAGGTCGACTTGCCGCAACCAGACGGACCGACGAAGACGATGAATTCGCCCGACTTTATGTCGAGGTCGACGCCGTGCAGAATGTTGAGATTGCCGTATGATTTCTTCACTTGCCTTAGCGTGACATCGGCCATGGTACCCTCCAGTTCTTCCTTGAATTCAGTCGATACGCCCGAACCAGGCGCCGTAGCCGCCCAGGCGGATAGTGCCGGCGTCAGTCTGTCCCGAAAACCCGTGCCCCGGCAAGGGCTGCAGTGAGCGGCCGCCAAGATCGACCTCGGCCGGCTTTGCGCCGAGATTGAAGGCGCAGACGATCTGCTCGTTGCCTTCGCGGCGCGTGAAGGCGACGGTGTCGTCGTCGCTTTCGATGAACTCGATATCACCCTTGGCCAGTGCCGGATGAGCGCGGCGGAAAGCCAGGAAGCGCCGGTAGTGCTCGAGCAGCGAGCCGTCGTCGCCCTGCTGCACATTGACCGCTTGCGCAAGATGCTTGCTGGGCACCGGCAGCCAGGGCTTTGCCGTCGAGAAGCCGCCATTGCGGGCAGCGCCGTCCCAAACCATCGGCGTGCGGCAGCCATCGCGGCCCTTGAATTCCGGCCAGAAGCGGATGCCGTATGGGTCCTGCAGATATTCAAAGCTGAGCTCGGCCTCGCTAAGCCCGAGCTCCTCGCCCTGATAGATGCAGACCGAGCCACGCAACGACATCAGCAGCGCCGAGATGACCTTGAGGTAGGCGGTCGGGTCGGGCTCGCCGGCAGCCCAGCGCGAGGCAGGGCGCATCACGTCATGGTTGGAGAAGGCCCAGCACGACCAGCCGTCGCTGGCCACCTTGCCGAAGGTTTCCAGCACCGAGCGTACCTTTGCCGCGCTGATCTTCTCCGGCGCCAGGAAGTCGAAGGAGTAGCACATGTGCACGCGCTTGCCGCCGGCCGTATAGGCCGCCACTACTTCCAGCCCACGCTGCGAATCGCCGACTTCGCCAACCGCGGCCGTCGCCGGATATTCGTCGAGCAGGGCGCGGAAGCGTTCGAGGAAGCCGAGGTTTTCAGGCCGGCTCTTGTCGTAGAGATGGTCCTGGTAGTTGTAGGGGTTGACGGCCGGCGCCGTCTGGTCGTTGCGCTGCTCGGGCGGCAGCGGCGGATTGTCTTCCAGCCCTTGGCTGTGGAAGTAGAAATTGATGGTATCGAGGCGAAAGCCATCGACGCCGCGCTCCAGCCAGAAGCGGGTGACATCGAGCAGCGCGTCCTGGACCGCGCGGTTGTGGAAATTGAGGTCGGGCTGCTCGGCCAGGAAATTATGCAGGTAATATTGCTGGCGGCTGGTGTCCCACTGCCAGGCCGAGCCGCCGAAGATCGACAGCCAGTTGTTGGGCGGCGTGCCGTCCGGTTTGGCATCCGCCCAGACATACCAGTCGGCTTTTGGATTGCTGCGGCTCGAACGGCTTTCCTTGAACCATGGATGGATGTCGGCGGTGTGCGACAGCACCTCGTCGATCATCACCTTGAGGCCAAGCCGATGCGCCTCGGCGGTCAGCGCGTCGAAGTCGGCGAGCGTCCCGAACATCGGATCGACGTCGCAATAATCCGACACGTCGTAGCCAAAATCCTTCATCGGCGATTTGAAGAATGGCGAGATCCAGATGGCGTCGACACCGAGCGAGGCGATATAGGGCAGCCGGCCGATGATGCCCCTGAGGTCGCCGATGCCGTCGCCGTTCGAATCCTGGTAGCTGCGCGGGTAGATCTGGTAGATCACGGCACCTCGCCACCAGTCGCGATCGATCGCGAGATCGGGCTTCGGGGTCGCCTTCAAAGCGGATTGCATGATCTCAACCTCCTTTCACCGAGCCGGCAAGCAGCCCGCGGACGAAATAACGCTGCAGCGAGAAGAACACGATCAGCGGCACGATGATGGTGACGAAGGCCGATGTCGTCAGGATCTCCCAGTCGCCGCCGCGCGAACCGAGCAACGCATTGAGCTTGGCGGTCAGCACGATCTGGTCGCCCTCGGTACCGAGGAAAACCATCGCCACCAGCAGATCGTTCCACACCCAAAGAAACTGGAAGATGGCGAACGAGGCCAGCACCGGGAACGACAATGGCAGCACGATCTTGACGAAGATCTCGAAATCGCTGGCGCCATCGATGCGCGCCGATTCCATGATCTCGCGTGGCAGGCCGGCGATATAGCTCCTCAACAGATAGATGGCGAAGGGCAGGCCGAAGCCGGTATGTGCCAGCCAGATGCCGAGATAGGTTTTCGACGGCACGCCGAAGAAACTGCCGACGCCGTTGTAGAGCTTCAACAGCGGGATCAGCGACATCTGCAGCGGCACGACCAGGAGGCCGATGATGACGGCGATGAGCAGCGCCCGGCCGGGAAAGCGCATCCACGCCAAAGCGTAGGCGGCGAACGCGGCGATCAGGATCGGGATCACGGTCGCCGGAATGGTGACGGTCAGCGAATTCATGAAGGAGCGGCCGATGCCTTCCGAAAACAGCACCGTGTCGTAGTTGTCGGTGGTGAATTTCGGCGGCGCCGACGAGGCGTAATAGACGCGCTGGCCGCGTTCGCTTTCGAAAGCCTTCGGCGAGGTCATGACGAAACTGCCGTCGGCATTGAGCTGCAGGGTCACGCCGTCGCCGAGATCGGCTGTCGTGCCGGCGGGATATTGCGTCGGTGCGGCCGACTTGACGCCGAAGGCGCTGATGTTGCGGGCAGGACCGTCGCCGAAGATATTGCCTTGCAGGACGAACTTGCCGTCCTTCTCGACCTGCGCCGAAGCGGGCGGCAGCCGTCCGGCTTCCGTCTGGCTGGAACTGGTGAACGAGTTCCACCAGCCCGAAGCGATGATCTGGTCCTTGTCGCGCAGCGACGAGACCAGGATGCCGAGCGTCGGGATCGTCCAGATCGCAACGAAGATGAAGACGGCGATATGGACGCCGAAACGGCTGACAAAGGACTTTCCGGTCGCCACGGCCATCTCAATGTCCCTCCGTCTCTTTGTTCGCCTGGCGGATGTTCCAGACCATGATCGGAATGACCGCGATCATGATGATGATGGCGATGGTGGCGCCGCGGCCGAAATCGCCGCCGCCGCGGAACATCCAGTCGAACATCAGATTGGCCAGCACCTGGCTGTTCCACTGGCCGTTGGTCATGGTCAGCACGATGTCGAAAACCTTCAGCACCAGGATGGTGATGGTGGTCCAGACGACGGCGATGGTGCCCCAGATCTGCGGCACCATGATCTTCCAGAAGATCTGGAAAGGATTGGCGCCGTCGATGACGGCGGCTTCCAGCGTCTCTTCCGGAATGCCGCGCAAGGCCGACGACAGGATGACCATGGCAAAGCCGGTCTGGATCCAGATCAGGATGATCATCAGGAAGAAGTTGTTCCAGAACGGCAGCGATATCCAGACCTGCGGCTGGCCGCCGAAATACTGGATGATGGCGTTGAGCAGGCCGATCTGCGTCTGGCCGTCGCCGCGGTACTCGTAGATGAATTTCCAGATGACGCTGGCGCCGACGAAGGAGATGGCCAGCGGCAGGAAGATCAGGCTCTTGGCGATGGTGCCCCACCAGATCTTGTCGGTGAGCACGGCGATGATCAGCCCGAGGAAGGTGCAGGCGGCCGGCACCACTGCCAGCCAGATGATGTTGTTGAGGATCGAGTTGCGGAACTCGCGGTCGCCGAACGCCCATTGATAGTTGGCCAAGCCGACGAAATGGCCACCGCCGCGATCGAGGAACGACAGCCTCAGCGTCTCCACCACCGGGTAGATCAGGTAGATGGTGAGGATGATCATCGCCGGCCCGACGAACAGCCACGGCCGGATCACCCCCTGCCGCCGCAGATTGTTAATCGCCGCCTTGCCGGAAACGCCGCGTGCCGGAAAGATCGTATCGAGTGCCTTGTTGGCGCCCCAGAAATAGGCGACGCAGCCGCCCACGCCGATGATGATGACGAATATCGCCGAAAAAATCTGAGCCGCCATGGGTCCCTCCCCCTGCGCACGGATCCGCCAGTCGAGAATGGCTTTGGCGACGGGATCATGCGCCGATTCAGTTGTCTGGAGCGCGACCAGCCGAAAAGCAGGTCACTGGGCGCGCATCATGCCGGAATGCGTTGTGCTCACGACAATCGACGCGACGCCAAGCACCGGATAAGGTCCGGGCCGTTTGAGGCCCGGACCGCATCACATTGGGAACGCAAGCCGGCCGCTTACTTGATCGCGTCCCAGCTTTTCTGGATATCGGTGGCGACGTCCTGGGCGGACTTGCCGCCGACCAGGTCGATCATGCCGGTCCAGAAGGCGCCGGCGCCGATCTTGCCCGGCATCAGGTCGGACCCATCGAAGCGGAAGGTCGAGGCGTTGGCCAGGATTTCGCCCTGCTTCTTCAGCGCGTCGCTGGCATAGGCGTCCTTGTTGACCGACTTGAACGGCGTCACGAAGCCACCCTGCGCCATCCAGATCTCATGAGCGAGCGGCAGCTTCAGGAATTCGATGAACGCGCGGGCACTCTTGCTATCCTTGGTGATCATGGCGAGCGTGCCGGCGCCCAGCACCGGAGTGCCGAGATCGGGCTTGGAGGCGTAGGGCGGGTAATAGAAGAAGTCGGCATCCTCGCCGATCTTGGTGCCTTGCGGGAAGAAGGTCGGGATGAATGATGCCTGGTGGTGCAGATAGCATTTTGGCGGCACCGAGAAGAGGCCCTTCGGGCTGTCGCGGAAATCGGTCGCCGCAACCGCCTTTGCACCGCCCTCGACCATTTTGTCGTCGGTCGCGATCTTGCCGAAAATGTCGATGGCGTTGACCACGGCCGGATCGTTGAACGGAATTTCGTTCTTCACCCATTTGTCGTAGGTCTCGGGCGTCTGGGTGCGCAGCATGATGTCTTCGACCCAGTCGGTCGCAGGCCAGCCGGTGGCGCCGCCCGAACCAAGCCCGATGCACCATGGCGTGCCGCCGTCGGCGATGATCTTCTTTTCGAGCTCGGCAAGCTCTTCCTGCGTCTTCGGCACCTTGTAGCCGGCTTCCTCGAAATTATCCGGCGAGTACCAGACTAGCGATTTCACGTCGGCCTTGTAGGGGAACGCGAAGAAACCGGGCTTGCCGTCCTTGTCCTTGAAGGTGCCGAGGTCGACCCAGGATTGGCCGGCGCCGTAATTGTCCTTGACCCAGGTGGCGGTGTCGTCGCCGAGCGGCGTCAAAAGCCCCTTCGATGCCAGATCCTGGATCAGACCCGGCTGCGGCAGCACGGCGATGTTGGGCGGGCTGCCGGCCTGCGTGTCGATGACGATCTGCTGCTCGTAATTCTCCGACGAGGAGTACTTGATCTCGGCGCCGGTGGCTTCGGAGAAATAATCGAGAACGGTGCGGACAAGCCCTTCGTCCTCGCCGCGCCACGGTCCGAAGATCGTCAGCGTCTCGCCCTTGAGGTCGACCTTCTTGAGCTCCTCGTAGTTGGCCCAGTTGAAACGGGGATCTTCGCCCGGCTTGAACTTCAGTTCGGCTTGCGCCGGCATGGCCAGGGCGAGCGTGGCAAACGCAGCGCCCAGCAGAAGCATTTTCTTCATCGGTATTCCCTCCCAGTGGTGACAAACACCGAACGAAACCTCCATTCCGTCCGCCGGCGCTGCAGGACTGTGACTCAGTCGGAAAGGAACTGCAACCTTTCGTAGAGTCTTCCAAAGCGCTTTGGTGATTTTGATCACGCCACTGAATTGATCCAGAGTCAAGAGAAAGCCACGCTAATCGATTTAATTTCTGCGGCCGAGTGCCAGCGAAAGTGCGCTGCAGCACAGTTTTCTGGCGGTGCAGCAGCAAATTCGGCTTCAAACCGATCCGAACCGTGCGTATGGTCATTGCGCTCGGCAAGGCGGTTCGTAGCGGCCAGCTCGATTCAGATTAAAAGCGCTTTGAGGTTTTGGAGGCCTCCGGTGAACCTCAAGCAGCTCTCCCACATGCTGGCGCTTTCGCAGACCACGGTCAGCCGCGCATTGAACGGCTACCCGGAAGTCAACGAGGAAACGCGCCGGCGGGTGGTCGATGCCGCCAAGCGTCACGGCTATCGCCCCAATCCGAGCGCGCGCCGGCTGGCGACCGGCAAGACCGGCATGATCGGCTATGTGCTGCCGACGGGGACGACCGTCGACATCGACCCGCATTTCGTCGAGTTCCTGTCCGGCCTCGGCGACTATGCGCGTTCGCACGAGCTCGACCTGGTGCTGTCACCGGCCGATGCCGACGACCAGGAGACGACCTACCGCCGTATTGTCGCCAACCGGCAGGTCGACGCGGTCTATATCTCGTCGCCGAGGCCGGCCGACCGCCGGGTGGCGCTGGTCAATACGCTCGGCATTCCTTTCATCGTCCATGGCCGCAGCGAAGGCTTCGATTTCGACTATCCCTTCACCGACATCGACAATGAGGGCGCCTTCCACGAGGCGGCCCGGCTTCTCGTCCAGCTCGGTCACAGGCGCCTGGCGCTGATCAATGGCGACGATCGCGAGACCTTCGCCATCCATCGCGAGCGCGGCGTGCGCCGCGCGCTAGCGGCAAGCGGCCTGGTGCTTGGTGATCAGCATGTCTGTTCGCTCACCATGACCGAGGAGAACGGCTACCGCGCCGCCAGGCGCTTGCTGGAACAAAGCGACGCGCCGACGGCGATCGCCTGCTCCAGCCTGATCATGGCGCTCGGCGTGGTGCGCGCGGTGCGCGATCTCGGCCTGACCATTCCGGGCGACCTGTCGCTGATCGCCCATGACGACGTCTTTCCCTGGCTGAAGCCGGAGAATTTTTCGGTGCCGCTGTCGACGACGCGTTCGTCGATCCGCCTGGCCGGCGCGCGCATCGCCGAACGGCTGGCGGCGCGGATTTCCGGCCTGGAGGAGGGGGCTCGCGGCGAGGTCTGGCCGGTCGACCTGGTGGTCAGGGGATCGGTCGCCGGCGCACCGGCCTAGAGGCAATCACTCTGAACGGCCGAGGTCGACTCTTGGCGGCTGTTGGCCAGCACCAGCGAGTGCGTCCTGGTGTCAGGCCGCAGATTTGAGGTGATCGATGAAGGCGCGCAGCTTCGGCAGGACTTGGCGCTTGCCTGGATGATAGAGGAAGACACCCGGCGTCGTCGTGGCGATGCTGTCCAGCACCGACTTGAGTTTTCCTTCTTCTATCAGACCTTCGGCGAGTGGTCGTGGTGTCTGCGCCAGCCCAACGCCCCGCGTCGCAGCCCCGACCAATGTCGAATAGTCGTGCGCGATCAGCGGGCCTGAGACGATCGCTTCGATCGCGCCATTGCCGTCGACGAAGGACCAGGGCGCGATCGCGCCATTCGAGCGGCGCAAGCGTAAGCAGGCGTGGTGGCGCAAGTCCTCGACACGCTCGGGACGGCCGTGGCGCTCGAGATAATCAGGGCTGCCGACGACCACGAACGAGAACGGCGCTGTCAGCCGCACCGCGACCATGTCGGCGGCGATGAGCTGGCCGAGGCGGATGCCGGCATCGAACCCGCCGGTCGCCAGATCAACCATCTGGTCGCTCACGGCGATCTCCAGTTCGATCTCAGGATAGGCTTGGCAGAACGACGCGAGCACCGGCTCCAACATCAATGGCACGATGGCGCGGGGCACAGACAGACGCAGCAGACCGGTCGGCCGTTGGCCGATATCGCGGGCAGCCTCGCCGGCCGCGACGAGCTCTTCGAATGCAGGGCCGGCACGGTCGAGGAACCGCTGGCCAGGCTCGGTTAAACCGACGCTCCGCGTCGTGCGGACGAACAGCGCCGTACCCAGGCGAGCTTCCAGCGCGCGCACCGCTTGGCTCACAGCGGACGGCGTCACGCCGAGATCGGCGGCAGCACGGCGGAAGTTGCGGCGCCTGGCGACGGCCAGGAACGCCTCGACGCCCTCCAGCGCACCATGTCGGACTGTGTAGTTCTGCTTCATAGGTTGTTGTGATTACACCGGATAGTCGAATTGCGGTAGCGGGCTTAAAGCCGCGTGAATCAACTGTTGAGAGAAGGCCAAATGTCCACGGAAATAGTGTTCCAAACCCATCTTGTTCTCGGCTATGTCGCATGGCTGCTTTGCTTCGGCGCATACGGTTTGCCGTGGCTCAGGTCGATGGACCGGGTCGCAGCGCAACGTGCTATCGCTACGCTGCACAGCTTCCGCTTCTTCGGGCTCGTCTTCATCGTTCCGGGCGTCGTAAGCCCCAATCTGCCCACCGATTTCGCCGTGTTTGCCGCCTACGGCGATTTCGCGACTGGCGTGCTGGCCATGCTGGCGCTGCTCACAGTGAGGATACGCCCGCTCTTCTGGCCGTTGGTCGTCGCCTTCAACGTCGTAGGGACGGTCGACCTCATCGTCGACTATTACCACGCCATTCAGATCGGCCTTCCTGCACGCGCGGGGGAACTGGGCGCAACCTACGCGATCCCGATCATCTACGTACCGCTGCTGATGATAACGCACATCGCCGCATTCTATTTTCTGGCGCGTCCTCGGCAAAACGCGACTTAAGCCATCGTAGTCGATCCGCCTGGCCGGCGCGCATTGCCGAACGGCTGGCGTCGCGAATCTCCGGCCGGAGCAGGCCGCGCGCGGCGAGGTCTGGCCGTTCGACCAGTGGTCAGGGCATCCAGGGCCGGCGCGCCGATGTAAAGGTCAAAACTCGATCACTCCCGGCGACCGAGTTCGACCCAGAGCGGCCGTCCGACCCTGCGAGCCCGATGACGCTGGCCAACCCTTAGCAGAAAACGGACTGAAGAATAGCCGCGCTGCAGCAGCAAAGGAGATCGATCGCTTCCCCAATACCACAACCGCTATCGGAGTACCGAATCGGCCGGCTGAGCCGTCGTTATCGGATCGGCATGACGATGCACAATCTTCCACAGACCATCTTCTGGGCGAAAGACGCTCGTCGCGCGTAACGCAAGAGGCGTGACATCGCTCCGACCGCCAACCTTGGACCTGAGCCGCTCCACTTCGACGATGTATGCCAGCTCAGACGTCACACACTTCGCTATGTTCTCGAAGCCGCTAGCGTCGCCGTCCCTGTAGTTCGATGCCGCCTGCTCCATCGTCTCAACGACCTGCTTCCATCCATGAGCGAAAGGGCCAAAGGGATTGCCCAGTGTTACATCGTCTCGTTGGGAAAAGAGCTTCTTCGCTGGCGCGGGGTTTCCTTTCATGAACTCATCCAGAGCCAGGTGGTATTCTTCAACTGCTTGATCGAAGCCACTGGCGTCGAGGGACACGTCATCCTCCCTGTCGTTTTTATTTCTGATCCGGACTGGCGACCACAGGTCTACATTCTGTGCGCCCGCAGCGGTGAAGCATTTTCCCTACGGCGGCGTAGTGCAGGTTGGCTTGGTCATTATAGCACGGCGTGAGACAAGTTTCGCGACAGCGTTATGAGACGGCTCGGTTCAAACACGAGACTTAGTCCTTGGCCGCCTCGGCCGCCTTGGTGTCCAGCAGCCCAAAGCCGAAATCATTGTCCCGCCCCTTGGGGCCGAGATCCTTTGCCGTGGCGGCCAGTGCTTTCTCGACCCAGTCGGCCGAACGGTCGGGCGCGGCATGCAACAGGTTGGCGACCGCGCCGGTCACGATCGCCGCTGCAAAGGACGTCCCGGTCACCACATCCGAGCCGGCGCCGCTTGGCGCCACCATCTCGACGCCGGGAGCGGAGATGAAGACGTAGGCGCCGCGATTGGCCTGCGGCATCAGCCCGTCCTTGGCATCGGTGGCCGTCACCGCGATCACGCCGTCGAAGGCGGCCGGATAACCATAGGGCGCCTTCGGCCCGTTATTGCCGGCGGCGGCGACCAGCACGATGCCGAGCGCGCGCGCATTGCGGCAGGCGATGCCGAGCAGGTCGTTCTTCGGGCCGACGAAGCTCATATTGATGATACGGACATCCTGCTCCGCCGCCCAGTCGAGCGCCGAAAGGATGACGTCCATGGTCGACTTGCCGCCCTCGAAGGCGCGGGCGTGATAGATCCTGGCGCCCGGCGCCATGCCTTTGAACGCGCCGGTGCCGGCGATCAGTCCATCGACCGAAGTACCGTGGTCGCGTGCCTTGATCGGCACGTCGGGCATGGCATCGAACTGCTCGGCGATGACACCGGAGAGCGCGGGATTGCTGTCGTCGATGCCGGTGTCGATGACGCCGACGCGGACATTCTCGCCGCTGGCTTCCTTGGCGTCGAGCGCGATGCGCTCGAACGCATAATTGACGATGCTGGCCGCCTGCTGCAGCGAATAGACGTGGTTGGCCTCACGCCGCAAAGTGCGGCCGTCGGCGGCAAGCTGCGCCAGCACGACGCCGACTGGGCGGCCATCGGGAATGCCGAAGCGCACCAGCGTGTTGCCGAGCAGCCGCGACTGCCGCTGCGAGCGTATTTCGAGGCCGAACGAGGCGGCGATCTGCTGGACCGCGCCGGCATCGCCATTGACCGTGACCAGCACCTCGTCGGGCACGAAATCGCCGATCACGGCGCGCGGCGGCTCGGTTGCGACAAGATCGGTGGGTGCTACGATCGGACCGCCCGGCGCGGCCGCCGGTATTGCGGCAGGCCCGAAGGCGGAGCGGTCGGCGGGGCCGCGGTATTGCCGGGAGGTATCGGCGCCTCGGTGACTAGGGTAGGATTGGGGAACAAGTCGACGATCAGCGCGGGAAGAAACACGGCACTCACCGTTGAAGCCTTAGCCGGCGTTTTGCCGCCGCTATCCTTCCCGTCGTCGCCGTCCTTGGCGCAGTCGGTGCCGGCGGCACTTGCCCGGTTCAGGCAGTCGATCTCCGCCTGGGTGAGGTTCGGGTCGTTGGTCTGCGCCATCGCGGACGTGGCGAAGATTGTCATCGCCGCCGTCAATCGAATGACCGCCTTAGCCGCCATCAGCCGGTTTCCTTCCCTCCAGGGCAGCTTCGGTGAAAGGCTGGGCGGCAATAAGGCCAAGCAGCTTCTGATAGTCGGCGGCGGTCTTGGCCGGAACGCCGAGGCGGAAGACACCGTCGGCGGTCGGCCCGCCGGCGATCTTCAACTGGTTCTGGTCGAGAAAAGCGACGATATCGGACAGCTTCGCATCCGGTTTGAACTTCACCAGTGCAAACGGCATTTTGGCCAGATCGTCTGCCGATCCGGCAATCTTGAAGTCGCCACCTCTGCTGCCGGTCTGGACAAAGGATTGCGCGACGACCAGGGCCAGCAGCACCGCGGCCGCGGCCCAGGCGACGCCGGCCGGCACCGCCATGAAGCGGCTCCAGGCCTGCGCCAGCCAGGGCGACGCCGCCGGCGCGCGGGCCGGGCCGGCCTCGGCGTCGAGCGCCTTGGCAAAGCGGCTGAGCGCATCGGCCGGCGGGCGGATTGCCTCGTTTGCGGCAGCAGTGCCGGAGAATTCGGCCTCGGCCTCGCCAAGCGCGGCCATCGCCGCCGGATCGCTCTCCAGCCATTCCTCGATGGCTTCCAGCTCGGCGCCTTCCAGCGAGCCGTTCAGATAAAACGGCAGCAGCATTTCCATTTCGTCGCGGCGTGACATTTTTTCAGCGGCGCTCATGGCCACCCCCTGTCGTAACCGGCGGCCTTGAGAGCTTCGCCGAGTTTCTTGCGGGCGTAGAACATCCTGGTCTTGACCGTGGCGACCGGAATACCGAGCACCTCGCCGATCTCGCTCACCGATTGCCCGTGATAATAGGCAAGGTCGATCACCGTGCGATGCTCTTCCGGCATGGCATCGATGAAGCGTCGCAAGGCAGCGGCCTTGTCTTCCTTCATCGTCACGACTTCCGGCGTGTCGGCACCGTCGGCGACCTGGGCCGCGTCATCGTCGTCGATCCAGTCTTCCTTCTTCCTGCGTAGCAGGGACAGCGCCTTGAAGCGGGCAATGCCGAGCAGCCATGTCGAGACCTCCGAGCACCCCTCGAAGGCCGGCGCCTGCCGCCAGAGCTCGAGGAACACCTCGTTCGCGATATCGTCGGCCATCAGTTCCGATCCCGTCTGGCGTGCCACGAAGCGGTAGACCCGCGCGTGGTGGCGCATGAACAGGAGCCGCACGGCTGCACGGTCGCCCTTCGCGACCCGCTCGACGAGCGCGCGATCGGTCTCCGCGGCTGTCATCGCCGGTCGAGCCGCCTGGCTCCTGCCTGCTCTGTCGCTGATCAGCCCAAAAAGGTTCACCGCCTCCGCCGGATATTTGCGGAGGCTAACCGAAGAGCGGAGAGGTTGCCAGAGGTGCGCTTTCTCCTTCTCCCTGCGGGGGAGGGAAGACGCCGCCTTTGCAAACATCGCTGCAGCGAATACGCTCCGCAAATGATCAGGAATCCCACAGTTACGGTCGGTGCATTGCTGGTGAACCACGACCGGAAGGTCTTGATGGGTCTTCGCGCTGCCTGGAAGAGCGCGTGGCCTGGGCATTGGGACACGATCGGCGGCCGCGTTGAAGCCGGAGAGACGCTGGAAGAGGCACTCGTTCGCGAGATTCAGGAAGAAATTGGAGTGACGCCAACAGATTTCGGTTGGATGCGGTGCATTGGAGAGCGCCATCCCGAGCTCTATGGGAAGGCGTTGCACCACGTTTTCAAGGTCATCGGCTGGGAAGGCGGGGATCCAAGCAACATTTGCGAGGAACACACCGAGATCCGGTGGTTTGATGTCGAGGAACTTCAGCGCCTCCCCAATCTGGTGGATTGCGATTATCGCCGGCTCGCAAAGCTCGCCGCGACGTGACCTCCCGAAAGTACCCGTTCTCGCACGTGATCCGCGCACCGATCCTCGGCATTTCCCGTGACGCGAGGGAATCCCTAGGTGCTCAATTTCCCGCGCTTGCCATCCGCCGTCCCTTGATTCGCCTTCTCCAGCCCGCCGATCTCCACTTCGGCATCTGTCGCTGATCGGCCCAAAAAGGGTTCACCGCCTCCGCCGGATATTTGCGGAGGCTAACCGAAGAGCGGAGAGGTTGCCAGAGTGTACCGTTCTCCCCCTTTTTAGCGATACTGTCTCGGCCGTCAGGCTCGCAATGACGGCGGCCACAAGGCGGCTCATAACCATCGGGTAAGGTGCAGTCGTTCAGCCTCGGGCGAGGCGTAATTGGACGCCATCGCCGTGCAGGGATTCCCGACAGTTTTGTAACTCAACAGTCCGCTGCCGGGCGACTAAGGTCCCGATCGCAAATGGCAATCCAGCCTGAAGAAACGAAATGTTATGACCAACAACAGCTTTGCGGCCGCGATTCTCGTGGATCAGTCGCCCATGGCGGTGTTCGCCGCGGTCAAGCGTCCACGCGAGTGGTGGGGCGCATGAAGCCTTGCGCGGTCGGAAGGAGCTTTCCATGAGATTGATTAGGCTGAAAGCGCCGGGAGGCTTGGAAAATCTCAAGCTGGTCGAGGAAGATTGCCCAGAACCAGGGCCGGGTGAGTTGCTTGTCAGGATACGAGCGTGTTCGTTGAATTTCCACGACAGTATGGTGGCGCTGGGAAAGAAACCGTGCGCCGATGGCCGTATCCCGCTGTCCGATGGCGCCGGAGAGGTGGTTGCGGTCTCAGACGATGTCCAAGAATTCAAGGTCGGAGATGCCGTCGTCAGCACCTATTGGCCCCATTGGCTGGCAGGCGAACCGACGCCAGCCAATAAGAAGGGCGAATTGGGAGATGATGTTGACGGCTATGCCCGCGAGTATGTGTGCATGCCCTGGCATGCCTTCACAAGGGCACCGGCAGACTTCACGCATGTGGAGGCGGCAACGCTTACTTGTGCCGGCGTCACCGCCTGGAAAGCCCTGATGGTGTGCGGCCAGGTGAAGCCTGGTGATACGGTGCTGGTCCTTGGCACGGGAAGTGTATCGCTGTTCGCGCTGCAATTCGCAAAAATTGCAGGCGCTCGGGTTATTGCCACCTCCTCAT
The DNA here is from genome assembly GCF_040321065.1 of Mesorhizobium sp. M0563. Lineage (NCBI taxonomy): Bacteria > Pseudomonadati > Pseudomonadota > Alphaproteobacteria > Hyphomicrobiales > Phyllobacteriaceae > Mesorhizobium > Mesorhizobium sp. M0563. The sequence continues at coordinate 72,314 of NZ_JAMYQV010000006.1, read as the reverse complement.
CGGAGGAGAAGCTGGAAAAGTTAAAGCGATTTGGAGCCGACATTGTCGTCAATTACAAGGCGGTGCCGGATTGGGGCCAGAAGGCAAGGGTATTGACGGACGGACGCGGCGTCGATCATGTGATCGAGGTTGGCGGGCCCGGCACATTGGCGCAGTCGATAACAGCTTGCAGGATGGGCGGCCACATCGCACTGATCGGTGTCTTGACTGGTTTTGCCGGGCAAGTTTCGATCCCGGCCCTGTTTTCCAATCAGATCAGGATCAGCGGAATCTCGATTGGCAGCAGGGCAGACCAGAACGACATGATCCGTGCCATAGAGGCCAACCGTTTGAAGCCTGCGATCGACCGCGGTTTTCCCCTGCAGGAGATCGCCAATGCCTTCAAGCACTACGAGTCCCAAAAGCATTTTGGCAAGGTCTGTCTCGAACTTTGACTCCTGTATCTGGCCTCCATTTGGCGTCGCGCATTTCGACCGGCTTTATGTTCTCCGCAAGCAAAGCAGGCCAGGCACCAATCAGTCGAGAAATGGCTTTGCCTTCATCGTCGCCGGCACCGGCACGCCGAGGCGCGCAAGCACCGTTGGCGCGAGCTGCAGCTGATCGAGCAGCGTCTTGGCTTCCGGACCCTCGCCGGATCCGAAGTAGTAAAGTGCGAAATCCTGCATCTCCTCGTCGTGGCCGCCATGATGGCCGCGATCGGTCTGGCCATGATCGGCGGTGACGATCACCTCGTAGCCGGCCTCCCGCCAGCGCGGCAGGAAGCCGGCGAGCATGGCGTCCATTGCATAGACGGCATGATCCATCTCATGGCAGTCATGGCCGAAGCGGTGGCCCATCGAGTCCAGCGTGCAGCTGTGCAGGATGCCGTAGTCGATGCCGTAGCGCCTGGTCAGCATGGTCAAGGTAGCGAACAGGTCGACGTCGCTCGGCGTCATCTGGTTCCTGGCATTATAGCCGGTCATGGTGTGGAACCGGCCGTGGCCGATCGGCCCGCCCGGCTCGTCGAACTCCATGTCCTCGACCAGGTCGAACGGACAGGCCCGGAAGAATTCGGACCAGTAGGAATGGGTGACCGCACCCGTCTTGCCGCCGGCCCTGCTGACTTCGGAAAAAATATCAGGCTGTTCGACGCGAAACCGGTTCTCGTTCGACAGGATACCGTGCACTTGGGGCGGCACGCCGGTGTGGATCGAGGCGTAGCAGGATGCCGAGGTCGACGGCAGGACGGAGCGCATTTTCCATACGCGGGCTTCGCCTGATTGCACCCAGCCTTCGAGATTGCCCATCAGCCGCCGCCAGTTCCGGTAAGGCACGCCGTCGAGGATGATGACCAAAAGTTTTGTCTTGAGCGCCACGGGAGTGTCTAATTTCCCGCGCTGGCCATGCGCCGTCCCTTGATCGCCTTTTCCAGCCAGCCGATCTCCATTTCGGGCACCGACGACAGCAAAAGATCGGTGTAGGCATCGAAGGGTGGCGTCAGCACGGTGCTCTTGGCGCCGTAGCGCACCACCTCGCCGCGATACATGACCGCGATTGAATCGGCGATCGACTTGACCGTGGCCAGGTCGTGGGTGATGAACAGATAGGCGACGTTTTCCTCTTTCTGCAGCCCGAGCAGCAGCTCCAGTATGCCATGGGCGACCAGCGGGTCGAGCGCCGAGGTCACCTCGTCGCAGATGATCAGCTTCGGCTTGGCGGCGAGCGAGCGGGCGATGCAGACGCGCTGCTTCTGGCCGCCCGAAAGCTCGGCCGGATAGCGGTCGATATAGCCTTTGCCCATTTCAATCTTGTCGAGCAGTTCGGCGACGCGTTTGTCGCGCTCGCGCCCGCGCATCCCAAAATAGAATTCCAGCGGCCGGCCGATGATGGTGCCGACCGTCTGGCGCGGGTTCATCGCCACATCGGCCATCTGGTAGATCATCTGCAATTGGCGCAGATCCTCTTTCGGCCGGTCGGCAAGCCGGTTGGCGAGCGGCCGCCCGTCGAAGGTGACGGTGCCTTGTTCGGGCGGCAAGAGGCCGGTGATGGCGCGCGCCAGCGTCGATTTGCCGGAGCCGGACTCGCCGACCACCGCCAGCGTCTGGCCCGGGAAAATATCGACCGAGACGTTCTTCAACACCTTGATGTGGCTGCGGCCATAGGCGGCGGTGATGTTCTTGACCGACAGGAACGGGCTCGTGCCGGGCTTCTGCTCCTGATGTTCGATCTCATGCACTGAAACCAGCGCGTTGGTGTATTCCTGGCGCGGCTCCTTGATGATCTGGCGCGTGCCGCCCCATTCGACCAGCCGGCCGTGGCGCAGCACCATGATCTCGTCCGATACCTGGGCGACGACGGCAAGATCGTGGGTGATGTAGAGCGCCGCGACATGCGTGTCGCGGATGGCATCCTTGATCGCCGCCAAGACGTCGATCTGCGTCGTCACGTCGAGCGCCGTGGTCGGCTCGTCGAAGACGATCAGGTCGGGCTCCGAGCACAGCGCCATTGCCGTCATCACGCGCTGCAGCTGACCGCCCGACACCTGGTGGGGGAAGCGCTCGCCGATGCTTTCGGGGTTCGGCAGGCTGAGCTTCTTGAACAGCGCCACGGCGCGCTTTTCGGCTTCGGCCCGCGTCGCCGTGCCGTGCAGCAGTGCTGCCTCGACCACCTGGTCCATCAGCCTGTGCGCCGGGTTGAAGGCAGCTGCCGCCGATTGCGCGACATAGCAGACCTCGCGGCCGCGCAATTTGCGGAACCCTTCGTTGCCGCCCTTCAGGATGTCGCGGCCATTGAGGATGACCTCGCCGCCGGTGATGCGCACGCCGCCGCGGCCGTAGCCCATCGACGACAGGCCGATGGTCGATTTGCCGGCGCCGGACTCGCCGATCAATCCGAGCACCTTGCCCTTTTCGAGCGTCAGCGAGACATCGTGCACCAGCACGATGTTCTTCGGCGCCTCGCCCGGCGGATATACCGTGGCCTCGATGCGCAGATTGCGGATGTCGAGCAGCACGCCGGACCTCGGTTGCCCGGGCTTCGGTTGCCCGGGCTTCGGTTGCCCGGGCTTCGGTTGCTTGTCAGCCATTACCCGCGTCCTCCCTTCAGGCTTGTCGTGCGGTTGAGCACCCAGTCGGCGACGAGATTGACGGAAATCGCTAGCGCTGCGATCGCCGCCGCCGGAATGAGGGCGGCGCCTATGCCGAAGACGATACCATCCTTGTTTTCCTTGACCATACCGCCCCAATCGGCGTCCGGCGGCTGTACGCCAAGCCCAAGGAAGGACAGCGTCGACAGGAACAGCACGGCATAGATGAAGCGCAGGCCGAGTTCCGAAACCAGCGGCGACAGCGCATTGGGCAGGATTTCGCGGAAGATGATCCAGCCGCTGCCCTCGCCGCGCAATTTGGCCGCCTCGACGTAATCCATGACGTTGATGTCGACGGCGACCGCCCTCGACAGGCGGTAGACGCGGGTCGAATCCAGAACGCCCATGACCAGGATCAGCGTCACCAGATTGGATGGCAGCACGGAAAGCACGACAAGGGCCATGATCAGCGTCGGGATCGACATCAGGAGATCGACGAGACGCGACAGAAGCGTGTCGAACCAGCCGCCGAAAACCGCCGCCGAGAAGCCGAGTATAGCGCCGAGCGAGAACGATAGCGCGGTCGCCAGCACCGCGATGAACAGGGTGATGCGGGCGCCATAGATCATGCGCGACAACAGATCGCGGCCCAGATTGTCGGTGCCCAGCCAATGCGCCGCCGACATCGGTTCCCAAGGGACGTCGCTGACGATCTCGGCATTGCCATGCGGCGCGATCCACGGCGCAAAAATCGCCGCCAGAACGAACAGCGCCGTCAGCACGATGCCGATCAATGCCGGGATGGGGATGCGTTTGATGACGAGCATACCCGACCCCTTCATTTCGGATGTCTAAGGCGCGGATTGGCGACGATTGCCGCTATGTCCGCGATGATGTTCAGGCTGATGTAGACGGCGGCGAAGATCAGCCCGACCGCCTGCACCACAGGCACGTCACGCTTGGTGACGTGGTCGACGAGATATTGGCCCATACCCGGATAGACGAAGATCACCTCGACAACGACGACGCCGACTATGAGATAGGCCAGGTTGAGCATTACGACGTTGATGATCGGCGCAATAGCATTGGGGAAGGCATGCCTGCGGATGACCGCGAAGGCGGAAAGCCCCTTGAGTTCGGCGGTTTCGACATAGGCCGACTGCATGACATTGAGGATCGCGGCGCGCGTCATGCGCATCATATGGGCGAGCACCACCAAGGTCAGCGCCGCCGCCGGCAGTGCTATGGCCTGGATGCGCTCGCCGAACGGCATTCCGTCATAGACGGTGGAAATGGCGGGAAACCATTGATGTTGCACCGCGAAGAAAAAGACGAGCACATAGCCGACGAAGAATTCCGGGAAGGACGTCGAGGCCAGCGCCAGTCCCGAGATCAGCTTGTCGACCCAGCCATTGCGGTAGCGCACCGCGATCAGCCCGAGGATGATCGCCAGCGGCACCGCGACGACCGCCGCCCAGAAGGCGAGGAACAGCGTGTTCCACAGCCTTCCCTTGATAGAGGTTGCGATATCCTGACCGCTCGACATAGCCGTGCCGAGATCACCGGTCAGAATGCCGCCGAGCCAGCGAAAATAACGGATGTAAGCCGGATCGTTGAGCCCGAGCTGTTCGCGCAGATTGGCGAGCGACTCCGGTGTCGCCGACTGCCCGAGAATGGCTTGCGCAACATCGCCGGGCAGGATCTGGGTGCCGGCGAAGATCAGGACCGAAACGGCCAATAGAAGGATGATGCCCAGCGCAATGCGCTGGGCCACCAGTTTCACGATGGGTGAGGACATATCCGCAAGGCCGGGCTCAGGCTTCGAGCCAGCACTTCGCGAGAGCATATCCGTTCATCAACTCCTGATGCGGATCATCCACCCAGCCGGCAACCTTGGCGCCCGTCGCGTCGATGAACTGATTGAACATCGGCAGGATCAGGCCGCCCTCGTCGCGCACCATCACAGCCATGTCGTGGTACATTGCCTTGCGCTTGGCCTCGTCGAGCTCGGCGCGAGCCGCCAGCACCATCTTGTCGAAATCCGGACGCTTGAACCGTGTGTCGTTCCAGTCGGCCGTCGACAGATAGGCAGTCGAGTACATCTGGTCCTGCGTCGACCGGCCGCCCCAGTAGGAGGCGCAGAAGGGCTGCTTGTTCCAGACTTCCGACCAGTAGCCGTCGCCCGGTTCGCGCTTGATCTCCAGCTTGATGCCGGCCTTGGCCGCGCTTTGCTGGAACAGCTGTGCGGCATCGACGGCACCGGGGAAGGCGACGTCCGACGTCCGGAGCAGGACGGCACCGTCATGGCCCGACTTCTTGTAGTGGAACTTGGCCTTGTCGGGATCGTATTTGCGCTGCTCGATCTCGGTGAATAGCGGGTACGATGCATTGATCGGGAAGTCGTTGCCGAGCGAGCCATAGCCACGCAGCACCTTGTTCAGCATCTCCTCGCGGTCGATCGCCAGCTTCAGCGCCATGCGCAAATCGTTGTTGTCGAACGGCGCGGTGTTGCAGTGCATGATGAAGACGTAGTGGCCGGGTCCCGAATGGTTGCGGATGGTGACGCCGGGCACACGCTTGATCAGGTCGACGATCTTCGGCTCGACGCGGTTGATCATGTGGACCTGGCCGCCCTGCAGGGCCGCCGTACGCGCCGTGGCGTCGTTGATGACGATGATCTCGATCTGGTCGGCATGGCCCATCTTGTCGCCCTGCCAGTAGTTGGCGAAGCGCTCGCCGCCATGGCGCACGCCGGGCTCGTTGGTGGTGACCTTGTAAGGACCCGCCGAGATGCCGGCATCGGCCTTGTCCTTGCCGCCGTTCGGCTGGATGATCAGGTGATAGTCGCTAAGCAGATAGGGAAGATCGGCATTCGGCTCCTTCAGCGTCAACACCACTTCCTTGCCGCTGGCCTTGATGCTCTCGATGCCTTTCATATAGCCGAGCGCGCCGGATTTCGACTTCTCGTCCGAATGGCGTTCGAGGGTGGCGGCCACGTCCTCTGCAGTCACTTTCTTGCCGTTGTGGAACTCGACGCCGTCGCGGATCTTCAGCGTCCAGGTCTTGGCGTCGTCCGACGAGCCGATCTCCTCGGCAATGCGGTTCTCGAGCTTGCCTTCGGGAGACAGCTCGACGATCAGTTCGCCCCACATCTTGCCGAAGGCGAACGGCACCTGCGTCATGAACAGCGCCGGATCGAGGCTGTTGGTGGATTCGCCACCGACGAGGCCGGCCTTGAGCGTGCCGCCCTTGACCGGACCCGCCGCGCGGGAAGCGCTGGAAAGCAGCGAATTGGCGAAGGTTGCGGTGACGCCGAGCGCTGCCGCCCGGCCGAGAAAATCGCGACGGCTCAGCTTGCCGGACGCAACGCGCCGGCTCAGATATTCCAGTTCGTTCGACATGTTGAGTTCCTCACTCTGTTGGTCCGACCTTATGGTCGTTTTTTCTCATTTCAATCGGGAGAATAATGACCGTAAGGGAAAGGGGTAAGCAAGACCGAATGCGACATGCCGTGGCGTAAATCGTGCGTCGCAATTGGACCAATCGCTATAAGTGCTCAAAGCAGTACCCGCGGGATATTCTCCTCGAAGTCGCGCTCGAAGACCAGTTTCTCGCCTTCATAGGCTTCAATTCTGGCGCTAACCATGAAGCTTTGCGCGTCGGAGCGCATTTCGGCGAAGGTTTCGGTGCGCACCGACCATTCATTTCGCGACAGCGTCTGGGTCCAATGCGTCTTGCCCAAGGCTGACAGCGGATCGTCAGGATGGATCGCCCACGTCTCTCTCGCGATGCTGCCATTGGCAAGGCTGTGTTCCAGGTCGCGCACCTCACCGAAATCGTCGACGATGGAAAGCGTGATCATTCCGGTCTTTTCGTCGCGATCGACATGACGCTCGGAATTGGCGGCGCGGACCGTTTCGGTTGCCCAGGGCGTGGCGCCTTGGGGGGCGGGGAAGGTGACCTCGTCGCCTGTCGCCGGCGGGCGCAGCGGCAGCATCAATGTCGCGGCCGACAATTCCAGCCGGACCGGCTCCGGCGACGGCCAGATCATCGGCCAATAGCTGTTGGAAATGGCCACACGCAAGCGGTGACCGGCCGGCACGCGATAGGCGCATTGGTCGAGCACCACCCGGGCGTTGACGATTTCGCCGGGCACCAGCGCTTCGGGAAATTCGTGCGAGTTGCGATGCGTCAGGTTGAGCACGCCGTAGGAGATCAGCTCCGACGCTCCGTCCGGATGGACGTCGCACAGCCGAACCGCGATGTTCGCCTGGCGCCGGTCCGCCGAGCCCCTGACCGCAACTTCGGGAGCACCGACGATGTCGATCGCTTCGTTCAGCACCGGCTGGTCGAAACACACCGACAGCGCATCGTCGGGGCGCTGGTCACCCGGCAGTTCCGGTCCAAAGGTGAAGGGGAAATATTCGCCACCGGCAAGGCCGCAGCTTTGCGGCGAAGTGACGATAGCGTGGTTGCCTTCAGCGATAAGCTCAACCTCTTGCGTCTTGATGTTGGGTGACGGCCATTCCGTTTCAGCGACCCAGCGGCCCGGCCGCTCGGGATGCCAGCGCGCCGGACGCACGCTGTCCATCACATAGGCGCGGTAGGCCGGGTCGGCCTCTACGCCGGTGTCGAGGTCCTTCAGCCAGCGGTCCCACCAGCGCAACGCCTCCTGCAGGAAGCCGATGCGCGGTTCGGGCGCGGCGTAATGCGGGTATTTGTGGATCCACGGGCCGACGATGCCCTTGACCGGCGCCTCGATATTGGCGGCGAGATGGGAAATCGTATTGCGATAACCGTCATGCCAGCCGCCGATCGACAGCACCGCGGCATGAATGGCGGAATAGTCCTCGCAGATCGAGCCGCGCTTCCAATAGGCGTCGCGATGCTGGTGCTTCAACCACAGCGGCGCCAGGAAGGGCTGGTTCTCCAGCCGGGTCAGCCACAGCTCGCGCCATCTGTTGTCGCCGGCCAGCAACGGATCCGGCGGCCGCGACGAATAGGACAGCATGGTCGAAGCCCAGCCGAAATTCTCGATCAGCAGGCAGCCGCCCTTGTAGTGGATGTCGTCGGCGTAGCGGTCGACTGTCGAACAGAGACTGATAACCGCCTTCAGCGCCGCCGGCTGCTTGGCTGCTACCTGCAGGCAGTTGAAGCCGCCCCACGAAATGCCCATCATGCCGACATTGCCGTTGCACCAGGGCTGCGCCGCCGCCCAGGCTATGACGTCGCAAGCGTCCTGCAATTCCTGCTCGGAATATTCATCGTCCATCAGCCCTTCGGAATCGCCGTTGCCGCGCATGTCGACGCGGATCGAGGCGTAGCCGTGGCCTGCGAAATAGGGATGCGTCAGCTGATCACGATAGATCGTGCCGTCGCGCTTGCGATAGGGCAGATGTTCGAGGATTGCCGGCACCGGATCGTCGGCGGCATCGGCCGGCATCCACACCCGCGCCGACAGCCGGCAGCCGTCCGGCATGACGATCCCCATATCCGGAAATTCGACGATCTTTCGTGGGAATTCAGTGACGATTTTCATGCCGGCAGACTCCAGGAGCGCCAGATGATGGAGTCCGCAGGATGTCGTCGTGGGCCAGCCAACGAATTCGGCTGGTCAATCCGCGTCAATTCAACGGGATGTCGTTTTCGGCCTTGCTCGCCTGGTAAGCGCCGGACAGTTCGTCGTAGATTGCAGAGATGGCGCTGATCCGCGCCTCCAGCCGCTCGCGCTCAGGCCCCGACAGCGATCGTACCAGTCTGCGGATCGAAAAGCTCTTCCAATAGGCATTCTCGGCATTGTAGCCGCCGGGATCGAGGGTGAAGACCTCTTTCAGGATCTTCAAATCGTGCGGGATAGCGAAACTGTCGCGCGAATCCTCGTGGCTGAACAGATAGTAGAAATTGTCGAAGCCGGTCCAGGTGATCGCCGACAGGCAGAGCGAGCAAGGTTCGTGCGTGGCGAGAAAGATGGCATCCGCGGTGTCGACGCGCTCGGCCTTCGGCATTTCGTAGAAGCGCTTCAGGCAATGCACCTCGCCGTGCCACAGCGGGTTTTCCGTCTCATTGTTGGTTTCGGCAAGCACCAGCGAGCTGTCGTCCTTGCGCAGGATCGCCGCGCCGAACAACTTGTTGCCATGCGCGACACCCTTCGCCGTCTTCGGCACGATGTCGTGCTCTATGACGTCGAGCAGGCGGTCGATCAGCGAAATGTCAGCCATCACCGGCTCCCATCGGGAAGATGAATCTCATAAGCGTGCGAGAAGTGGCACTCTTCGAGGTTGGAGCCGTCGCCGCCCCGGTCGACGACCAGGAAGTCCTGGGGCTCGCCGATCGGCGTCAGCACGCCGTGCCACAAATTGCGCGGATAGTTGACGCCTTGCCCGGGCGCGGTGATGAACGCATGCGGCTCGCCCGGGCCTTCCTCGCCGTCATGGCAGACGATGACCAGGAACGGCCGTGGTGACAGCGGAATGAAGGCCTGGCTGCCAAACGGATGGCGCTCGACCATGGTAAGCTTCAACGGCAGCTCATAGGGCGTGCCACGCACCATCGAGATCAGCACGTGCGCATTCGGCCCTCGTGCTTCAGCGGTGGCGAGATCGTGATAGCGCTCGGCCTTGCCGCCATTGATCGGATAATGGTTGTCGCCGCCCATATCGATGACGTCGCCGAATTCGGCGAAATTCTCGCGGGTCAGCGGCCGCGCGACGATGCGGATCACCGCGCGCGACCCTCGATGCCCACACCGCCGAGCTTGGCGTGGCGGTTCACGTCCTTGTAGAGGAGGTAGCGGAATTTGCCTGGCCCGCCGGCATAACAAGCCTGCGGGCAGAAGGCGCGCAGCCACATATAGTCGCCGGCCTCGACTTCGACCCAGTCCTGGTTGAGACGGTAGACCGCCTTGCCCTCCAGCACATAAAGCCCGTGCTCCATGACATGCGTCTCGGCGAAGGGAATGACCGCGCCCGGCTCGAGCGTCACGATGGTGACATGCATGTCGTGGCGGATGTCTTCAGGATCGACGAAGCGCGTTGTTGCCCAGCGGCCTTCGGTACCTGGCATCGGCGTCGGTACGATATCCTGTTCGTTGGCGAAGAACGCTTGCGGCAGCTCGATGCCGTCGACCGCATCGTAAGCCTTTCGGATCCAGTGGAAGCGGACGGCAGCGCCGCTTTCGTTGCGCACCGTCCACCCGCTCGCTGGCGGCAGAAACGCGAACCCGCCCGGCCTGAGCACATGCTTCTTTCCGGCTAGCGACACGCTCAGCTCGCCTTCAACCACGAATATCGCGCCCTCGGCATCATCATCCGGTTCTGGCCGGTCGCTGCCGCCGCCGGGCGCGAGCTCGACGATGTATTGCGAAAACGTCTCGGCAAAACCCGACAGCGGCCGCGACAGCACCCAGACCCGTGTCCCATCCCAGAACGGCAAGGCGCTGGTGACGATGTCCTGCATCACGCCTTTGGGGATTACGGCATAGGCCTGTGTGAACACGGCGCGTCCGGTCAGCAATTCACTCTGGCCGGGATGTCCGCCCTGCGGCGCATAATAGGTTCGCTCGGCCATTTTCATCATATCCATAAATTCAAGCCTGTTGCGGAAGCCAGGGCCCATCGCGGCAGCCAAAGCCTATTGTGGAAGCATGTCCTTGAGACGAAGCAGCGCGATGCGCTCGACCTGTCTGCAGGCGGTTTCGAATTCGACATCGCGGCTGTTGCCGATACGCGTTTCGAACTCGGCCAGGATGTCCTCCTTGGTCTTGCCCTTCACCGCAATGATGAACGGGAAACCGAAACCGGTGACGTAGGCGGCATTGAGCTTTGCGAACAGCTCGCGCTCGTTGTCGGTCAGCGCGTCTAGCCCGGCCGAAGCCTGTTCCCTGGAGGATTCCGCGGTTAGCCGCTTGGCCTGCGCCAGTTTTCCGGCAAGGTCGGGGTGGGCATTGAGCACGGAAAGCCGCTCGGCCTCGCTGGCCGCGCGAAAGACGCGGCAGAGCGCGTTGTGCAGGCCGCCGGCACTGTCATGCGCCGGGCCGAGTTCCAACTCGTAGGCGCGCTCGGCAATCCACGGCGAATGTTCGAAGACGCCGCCGAATGCGTGGACGAAGGCCTCGAATTCCATTTTCGACGGGCGCAATGCCGGCAACCGGAACGGATGCGTCTCCTGCCAATGTTTTGCAATGTCGATGCGCCGTGCCAGCCAGACCTTGTCGTGTGATTTGACGTAGTCGATGAAGCGCTTCAGTGCCGCGACCCGGCCCGGCCGCCCAACGAGGCGGCAGTGCAGGCCGATATTCATCATGCGCGGCCGCCCTGCCTTGCCCTCGGCATAGAGCGTGTCGAAACTATCCCTGAGATAGGCAAAGAACTGGTCGCCGGAGTTGAAGCCCTGCGGCGTGGCAAAGCGCATGTCGTTGGCGTCGAGCGTATAGGGGATGACCAGCTGCGGCTTCGCCGACCCGTTCGGTGTCACATGCTCGAACCAGTAGGGCAGTTCGTCGTCATAGGTGTCCGACACATAGTCGAAGCCGCCCTCTTCCGCCGCCAGCCGCACCGTGTTGATCGAGGTGCGGCCGGTGTACCAGCCGGTCGGCCGCGCGCCTGTGACCTCATAATGCAGCCGGATCGCCGCTTCCATGTCGCGGCGCTCGTCTTCTGGCGCATGGTCGCGGTAGTCGATCCATTTCAGCCCGTGCGAGGCGATCTCCCAGCCGGCCTCCTGCATCGCCGCAACCTGATCGGGCGAACGCGCCAGGGCCGTGGCGACGCCGTAGCAGGTGACCGGCACTTGCGCCGCGCTGAACAGGCGCAGCAATCGCCAGAAGCCGGAACGGGCGCCGTATTCGTAGATCGATTCCATGTTCCAGTGGCGCTGGCCGGGCCAGGGCGCGGCGCCGACGATCTCCGACAGGAAAGCCTCCGAAGCCTTGTCGCCGTGGAGGACGCAATTCTCGCCGCCCTCTTCGTAATTGACGACGAACTGCACCGCGACATGCGCCCCGCCGGGCCATTTCGGATCCGGCGGATTGGCTCCATAGCCCCGCATGTCTCGTTCGTAACGCATTCTCGCTCCTGCCGGAAATTGTGATCAGGATAGTCGAAAGGAGTGCCTGCGCATTCCCCCGAAATTTTTGAAAGTGTTTTTGTCGCGCTCCGCTCGACCGGGACTTATGCATCGCCTTTAATTGGCGCACAATTCATGAATAGTGTTCGACTGTGCAGGGAATGGAGCAGCCAGTGGCGGAAACGTCGAAAGCCGAAGGCGGGCGCCTGACGACCCACGTCCTCGACACTGCGGCCGGCAAACCGGCGGCCGGTCTGTCGATCGAGTTCTATCATCTTGACGGTCAGGCCCGGACGCATCTGAAAACGGTCGTCACCAATGATGACGGCCGTTGCGATGCTCCGCTGCTTGCCGGCGCGGAATTCCGTACCGGCGAATACGAGCTGGTCTTTGCGGCTGGCGATTATCTGCGCCGGCAAGGGACAAAACTGCCGGAACCGGCCTTCCTCGACCATGTGCCGATCCGCTTCGGTATGGCCGAGCCGGTGCACTATCATGTGCCGCTGCTTCTGTCCCCGTACGGCTATTCGACTTACCGGGGAAGCTGAGATGGCCGGGATCAAGACACGCAACGAAATCCGGTTCATCCTCAATGGCGAGGACGTCGCGCTCAGCACGGTTGCACCCGACCAGACCCTGCTCGATTGGCTGCGGCTCGACCGCTCGCTGCGCGGCACCAAGGAGGGTTGCGCCGAGGGCGACTGTGGCGCTTGCACGGTGCTGGTCGGCAGGCTCTCCGGTGGAACACTGGTCTATGAAAGCGTCAATGCCTGCATCCGCTTCCTTGGCTCGCTAGACGGCACGCATGTCGTTACCGTCGAGCATCTGCGCGGCGACGCAGGAAAACTGCATCCCGTGCAGCAGGCGATGGTCGATTTCCACGGCTCGCAATGCGGCTTCTGCACACCGGGTTTCGTCATGTCGCTTTATGCTCTGTGGATGCGGACGCCGGAGCCGTCGGACGCCGCCATCGAAAAGGCGCTGCAAGGCAATCTCTGCCGCTGCACCGGCTACGAGGCGATCATGCGCGCCGCACGTGCCATCTCCAGCTACAGCCCGGCGGCAAAGGATCCGCTGGCGGCGGAGCGCAAGTCAGTCACGGCTAAGCTCGAAGCGATGAAGGACGGTTCGCGCATCGAGATCGGCTCCGGCAGCATGCGGCTGATCGTGCCGGCCAATGCCGACGATCTGGCCGGCGTACTCGTCAAGGAGCCGGGCGCCACTATCGTCGCGGGTTCGACCGATGTCGGCCTTTGGGTGACCAAGCACATGCGCGATATTGCGCCGGCGGTTTTCATCGGCAATCTCGATGGTCTGTGCGGGATTTCCGAGGACAAGGGCGTCGTCTCGATCGGCGCCGGTGTCACCTATAGCGAAGCCTTCTCGACGCTGGCGAAACGCATCCCGGCGCTCGGCCCGCTGTTCGACCGCATCGGCGGCGATCAGGTGCGCAACATGGGCACCATCGGCGGCAATATCGCCAACGGTTCGCCGATCGGCGACACGCCGCCGCCGCTGATCGCACTCGGTGCCCGCCTGACGCTGCGCCGCGGCAACAAGCGTCGAACGATCCCGCTCGAGGAGTTTTTCATCGCCTATGGCAAGCAGGACCGGCAGCCCGGCGAATTCGTCGAGGCCGCACATGTTCCGGTGCCAGGTAGCGAGACGAAATTTGCCGTCTACAAGATCACCAAGCGCCGCGACGAAGACATCACAGCAGCGCTAGGCGCGTTTTTCCTGAAGCTCGCCGAGCATGGCACGGTGGCGGATGTGCGCATCGCCTATGGCGGCATGGCGGCAACGCCGAAGCGAGCCTTTGGCGTCGAAAAGGCATTGCTTGGCAAGCCCTGGACGGAAGCGACGGTCGAGGCGGCGATGGCCGCGTATGCCGACGATTTCACGCCGCTGACCGACATGCGGGCAAGCGCCGAATACCGGGCGCTGGCGGCGCGCAACCTGCTGCTGCGCTTCTTTGCCGAAACCACCGGTACCCGGGCGCCGATCCAGGTATCACGGCACGAGGCGGCATGATGAACAAGCACGCCACCCCCAACCTGAAGGCGCAAAAAATCGCCGGCGGCGTCGCCACCGACCAGCGCCATGATTCCGCGCACAAGCATGTCAGTGGCACGGCCGTCTATATCGACGACATGCCGGAACCGGCCGGCACGCTGCACGGCTGCCTTGGGCTTTCGACGGCGACGCATGCCACCATCACCAGCATGGACCTGTCGGCGGTGCGCGCGGCACCCGGCGTCATCGACGTGCTGACGGCGAGCGACGTGCCAGGCGAGAACGACATTTCGCCGACCGGCCGTCACGACGAGCCGGTGCTGGCCGACGGCAAGGTGCAATTCTTTGGCCAACCGATCTTCTGCGTCATTGCCGAAACCCGCGAGCAGGCGCGCCGTGCAACGAGGCTGGCCAAGGTCGAATACAAGGAATTGCCGTTCGTCGCCGATGTCGGTGAGCTCGATCCCCGGAAAGATAAGCTGGTCACGCCGCCGCTGACGCTGAAGCGCGGTGATGCAGCGGCTGCGATCAATGCGGCGCCGCGCCGGCTCAAGGGAAAAATGCGCATAGGCGGCCAGGAGCATTTCTATCTCGAAGGTCATATCGCCTTGGCCATCCCCGGCGAGGACCACGACGTGACCATCTATTCCTCGACCCAGCACCCGAGCGAAATCCAGCACATGGTCAGCCATGCGCTGGGTGTGCCGAGCCATGCGGTGACGGTGGAAATCCGCCGGATGGGCGGCGCTTTCGGCGGTAAGGAAACGCAAGGCAATCAGTTTGCGGCATTGGCCGCTATCGCCGCGAAGAAACATCATCGGGCCGTGAAAATCCGGCCCGACCGCGACGACGACATGATCGCCACCGGCAAACGCCACGATTTCCTCGTCGACTACGAGGTCGGCTTCGACGACCAGGGCAATATTCTGGGCGTAGATTTCATGTTCGCGGCGCGCTGCGGCTTCTCGGCCGACCTCTCCGGCCCGGTCACTGACCGCGCGCTGTTCCATTGTGACAACACCTATTTCTGGCCGGCGGTGCACGCGCAATCGGCGCCGCTCTACACCAACACGGTATCGAACACTGCCTTTCGCGGCTTCGGCGGCCCGCAAGGCATGGTCGGCGCCGAGCGCGTCATCGACGAAGTCGCGTTTGCCGTCGGCAAGGACCCGCTCGAAATCCGCAAGAAGAATTTCTACGGCACCAGCGACCGCAACATCACGCCCTATCACCAGACGGTCGAGGACAACATCATCCACCGCATCGTCGCCGAGCTGGAGGCGAGTTCCGACTATGCGAGGCGCCGCCGCACCATCGATGCTTTCAATGCCAACAGCCGCTTCATCAAGCGCGGACTGGCGCTGACGCCAGTCAAGTTCGGCATCTCGTTCACCGCCACCCACTACAACCAGGCCGGCGCGCTGGTGCATGTCTATACCGACGGTTCGGTGCATCTGAACCACGGCGGCACCGAGATGGGGCAGGGCCTCTATGTCAAGGTGGCGCAGGTCGTGGCGGAAGAGTTCCAGATCGACCTCGATCAGGTCAAGATCACCGCGACGACGACCGGCAAGGTGCCGAACACCTCGGCCACCGCCGCGTCTTCCGGCTCCGATCTCAACGGCATGGCGGCGCAGAATGCCGCCCGCCAGATCAAGGACCGGTTGATCAATTTCGCCGTCGAGAGATACCAGGTGCCGCGCGACCAGGTGCTGTTCTTGCCCAACCGCGTGCGCATCGGAAACCAGGAGATCGCCTTCGCCGATCTCGTCAGGCAGGCCTATATGGCGCGCATCCAGCTTTCGGCGGCGGGTTTCTACAAGACGCCGAAAATCCATTGGGACCGCGACAAGGGCGAGGGCCATCCCTTCTACTATTTCGCCTATGGCGCCGCGTGCTCGGAAGTCTCGGTCGATACGCTGACCGGCGAATATGTCGTCGAGCGCACCGACATCCTGCACGAAACCGGCCGCTCGCTGAACCGCGCCATCGACCTCGGCCAGATCGAGGGCGGCTTCATCCAGGGCATGGGCTGGCTGACGACGGAGGAACTGTGGTGGGACGACAAGGGGCGGCTGCGCACCCATGCGCCATCGACCTACAAGATCCCGCTCGCGTCGGACCGGCCGAAGATTTTTAATGTGACTTTGGCCGACTGGGCGCAAGCAGGCGAGCCGACGGTGCACCGCTCCAAGGCGGTCGGCGAGCCGCCCTTTCCGCTCGCAATGTCGGTGCTGCATGCGCTGTCGGACGCAGTTGCGAGCGTTGCCAGCCACAAGATCTGCCCGCGCCTCGACCCGCCGGCCACGCCGGAGCGGGTGCTGATGGCGATCGAACGGCTGAAGCGAGAAGCCAGGACCGGCACTTGAATCCCGGAAAACGTGCAATTCAGGCCGAAAAACTCTATATTTCCCAACAGGGAACGCGAATGATGAACGCGAAAATGCAGAGCCTGAAAGCCCTTCTTGCCGGTGCCTGCCGGGTCGCCTTGGTTGAGGTGGCCGGGACAAAAGGCTCGACGCCGCGCGAGAGGGGTGCCTTCATGCTCGTCTCAGGATCGGCCACTTTCGGCACGATCGGCGGCGGCCAGCTCGAATATATGGCGATCGACAAAGCGCGGCAGATGCTTGGTCGATCGGCCTCAGGTTCTGGCGAATCTGTCGAGGCTGGCGCCGCCCCTCATCCGCCTGCCGGCCCCTTCTCCCCGTATAGTTACGGGGAGAAGGGGGCTGGCCGCAACGCTGTCGCGACGCTCGACGTCGCGCTCGGCCCGGAGATCGGGCAGTGCTGCGGCGGCAGGGTCGAGGTGCTGATCCGGCTGGTTGACGCCGCGCTTGAGGCCAAGTTGGTCGCGGCGGCGGAAGCCGAGGAGGCGCAGCTGCCGCATGTCTACATCTTCGGCGGCGGCCATGTCGGCCATGCGTTGGCCTCGGCGGTGGCTTTGCTGCCGGTGCATGTCGTCATTGCCGAGACGCGAGCCGGAGCGCTGGAGGGCATGCCAGACACGGTCGAAACCTGTTTGACGCCGATGCCTGAGGCGATGGTGCGCGAAGCCCCGGCTGGATCCGCCTTCGTCGTCCTTACCCATGACCACGCGCTGGATTTCCTGATCGTCGCCGAGGCGCTGAAACGCCGGGATGCCGCCTATGTCGGCATGATAGGCTCCAGAACCAAGAAGGCGACGTTTCGGAACTGGTTCCTTAAGTCGGCGGACGGAAGCGAGGCGGAATTTGACCGCCTCGTCTCGCCGATCGGCGGCGATGCCGTCAAGGACAAGCGCCCGCAAGTGATCGCCGCACTCGCCGCAGCCGAGATCATGACGGCGTTGGCCGCCCACGCGATAGAACCGGCAGCTCCGTCCAAAGCACGTCGTGGCAAGGCGATGGCGGGCTGACGTTTCCTTCTATTCCTGTTCCTGCGTGTGTGCCTCGAGGAACCACAGCAATTTGTCGAGCGAGCGTGAATAGGCGGTGAAGATGTCGGCGGTGTCGGCGTCGCCCGCTCCCGCCGCTTCGTCGATCGCCGCGCGTGCCCGCTTGGCGGTCGCGGCATAGCGGTCGATCAGCGCCGCCAGATGATCTCGGGTCTTGTGGATGTCGGTCGGATAGGCCTCGAGCATAGTCGCCTTCGACACCTCCTGCGACGTGCCGAGCGCCGTGCCGCCGAGCTGTACGGCGCGCTCGGCAATGGTGTCGACATGTCCGTCGATCTCCTCGCGGAACGTGTCGAGCATCTCATGGATGGCGATGAATTGCGGCCCCTTGACGTTCCAGTGCGCCTGCTTGGTGATCAAGGCCAGATCTATGGCGTCGGCGAGGCGGGCGTTGAGAAGATCGATACACTCTTTCTTGGCATTGGATTGCAGGTCGTTGCGGGTGGCGATGGCATCCATGATCGGCTCCTGTGGCGGTTGCGTCCGCGTGGTTTGAAGAGGGCGAAGGTTGTGGAAGGTCAATCGAACATGCGCGCAGACGCCCTCATCGCCGCGGCACAGCATCCCAAAACGGCGATCTCCGACTTTCGTTCCGCTCGTCGTTTACGCTGGCCTTTTCAAGCCCAGATGGTCGCGCAGCGTGCTGCCGTCATAATCCGTACGGAACAGACCGCGCCGCTGCAGCTCCGGCACGACAAGCGTGGCAAAGGCATCGAGTTCGCCGGGAAAATAGGATGGCATCAGGTTGAAACCGTCTGCCGCGCCGCCCTCGAAGCGTGCTGCGAGCTGGTCGGCGATCTGGGCCGGAGTTCCGACGACGCGCCAATGGCCGCGCGCGCCGGCGAAATGACGGGCAAGCTGGCGAATGGACAGGTTGTCGCGGCGCGATTGCTCGATGACGAGCGCCTGCCGGCTCTGCATGCCTTCGCTGGCCGGCAGCTGCGGCAGCGGTCCGTCGATGGGATAGCGCGAGAGATCGGATATGCTGAGATAGCTGGAAAGCAGCGCAACGCCGACATCGTCCGGTATCAGCTCCTGCAGTTCATCATGTTTGCCCGGGCTTCCGCTTCGCTTGCCGCGACGACCGGCGCCACCCCAGGCATGATCTTGAGGTCGTCCGGCTTGCGCCCATAGGCAGCCAGCCGTCCCTTGAGGTCGTCGTAGAAGGCCTTCGCTTCCTCGAATGTCTGCGCCGCCGTAAAGACCACGTCGGCGGTCCGGGCGGCGAGGTCACGACCCTCGTCCGACGCTCCCGCTTGCACCATGACCGGTGCACCTTGTGGCGAGCGCGGCAGATCGAGCGGGTCACGCACCGAAAAACTTCTGCCTTCGTGTCCACCCTGGCCTCGCCAAAGGCCGGCAACCACGGCAGCGAATTCGCGCGCCCGCCCGTAACGGTCCGCATGCGGG
The DNA here is from genome assembly GCF_040321065.1 of Mesorhizobium sp. M0563. Lineage (NCBI taxonomy): Bacteria > Pseudomonadati > Pseudomonadota > Alphaproteobacteria > Hyphomicrobiales > Phyllobacteriaceae > Mesorhizobium > Mesorhizobium sp. M0563. The sequence continues at coordinate 53,331 of NZ_JAMYQV010000006.1, read as the reverse complement.
CGCAGACCGGTCGAGCCGAAATTGGCGGCCTCGATCTGGCTGGCCGAAGTGACAAGGTTCCAGCCGGCACGCCCGCCGCTCAGATGGTCGAGCGACAGGAAGGTCCGCGCCAGCCCGTAAGGCTCGTTGTAACTCGTCGATGCCGTGGAGACGAGGCCGATGCGCTCCGTCTGCACCGCGAGCGCCGCAAGCAGGCTGATCGGCTCGAAGCCAATCGAGCGCGACGTTTGGCTGGCGATGTCGACATTGGCCTCGCGCACACCGGCGGCGTCCTCGCAGAAGATCATGTCGAACTTCGCCGCTTCCGCCGTCCGCGCCAGCTGGATGTAATGATCGATGTCGATGCCAGCCGTGACATGCGCCTGCGGATGGCGCCAGGCGGCGATGTGGTGGCCTGTCGCCCATAGGAAGGCGCCGAGCTTCATCTGGCCTCGACCGGCGCTCATTGCCGATCCTCCCCTGCAAGCCCGAGATGGGCCCGCAGTGTCGCCGCGCTGTAGCCGGACCGGACAAGGCCGCGGCGGCGAAGCTCCGGCAGCACGAGACCGATGAAATCGTCGAGCGCCGACGTGAGCGGCACGGCGATGTTGAAACCGTCGCAGGCTTTCGAGCGAAAGCACTCTTCGAGCCTATCCGCAAACATATCCGGCATGGCGGCCATCTCGCCATCCGTGACAACATTCATCAGCACCTTCAGCCCCTCCGGCCTGCGCCCGAAGGCAAGCGCACGGCGCTTCAGATCGTCAGCCCAGTCGATCGATCGCTGGTCTAGCAGGACAACATCGGCGGTGCGGGCGGCGATATCCATGTCGGGCTCGGACAGGCCCGACATGACCAGCACCGGCGTGTCCTGCGGCGACCGCGCCACGTTGAGCGGCCCGCGCACAGAAAAATATTCGCCCCTGTGGTCGAGAAGGTGCATCTTCTCGGGATCGAAGAAGCGGCCGCCACTTTTGTCGAACAGAAGCGCGTCTGCGTCCCAGCCTTTCCACAAGCCTTGCACGATGCCGACGAATTCCTCGGCGCGCAGGCGGAATGCGTCGCCGGAAAACCCTTCCGGTCGGCTGAAATTGGCCGCCTCGCGCGGGTCGGGCATCATGCTGGCGTTCCAGCCGGCGCGGCCATGGCTGATAATGTCGAGCGAAGCGAAACGGCGCGCGAGATTATAGGGCTGGTGGGCGACCATTGACGCCGCGGCGATGAGACCGATCTTGCTTGTCACCGTCGCCAGCGCTGCCAGCAAGGTCGTTGCTTCGAAGCGCATTTGCCGGTTCGGTCCGCCTGCAACCGGCGCGGAATCGGCGAGCAACACCATATCCAGGCCGGCCGCTTCGGCTTTTTGCACGGACCGCGTCAGCAGACTGAAATCCGGAACGACGTCGGACGGAGAGGAGGGAGCAGTTTCCGGAGCTAGTGAAACGGCTAGATGCATTGTGGCGCCGCTGGCCATCGGTCTTCCCTGGTGAGTGAGATTCCATAAGAAATATCTTCGCCGGCTGGACGGAAAGCAACCGGCCAGCCGGCGATCATTTGCCGGCCAGAATATCCCTGATCAGCCGCTGGCAGCGCTCGGCCATGAAGTCGAGCAGCAGCCGCACCTTCGGATCCTGCAGCTTCTTATGCGGGTAGACGGCGGCGAATTGCACCGGCGTCGGCGGCGTTTTGCTCAGGATCACCTTCAGCCGCTGGTCGCGGATAAACGGCTCGACCTCGAAGCGCGGCTTGTTGATGATGCCGCGGCCGGACAGCGCCCAGCCGGTCAGCACGTCGCCGTCATCGGTATCGTAGGGGCCGTGCACTTCGAACTTTTGCGGCCCGTTCCGCGTCTGCAGGGTCCAGACATATTCGCGCGCGCCGGAATAGCGCAGCATCAGGCAATCGTGCTTCTTGCCGATCAACTCGCTCGGCTCGCTCGGCTCGCCGCGCGCCTCCAGATATTGCGGAGCCGCCACCAGCACTCGCTCGCAGTCCATGATGCCGCGCATCCTGAGGCTGGAATCCTCGATGATGCCCAGCCGGAACGCAACGTCGATGCCTTCCTTCATGATATCGACATTGTGGTCGGAAAGCCGGAGCCGCACCTCGATATCTGGGTATCTGTCGTGGAAATCCGGGATGCCGGATGCCACCAGTCTCCGCCCGAGGCCGAGCGGCGCTGTCACCTTTATGGTGCCGCGCGGCTGGCCGGATAACGCGCTGACCGCAGCTTCGGCCTCGGTGACCGCCTCGAGCACCTGCTTGGCGCCGGAATAGAACACCGTGCCGTGCTCGGTCGGCATCAACTGCCGCGTCGTGCGGTTGAACAGCCTGACACCGAGATGCTTCTCGAGCTCCTTGATCCGGTTGGAAGCGACCGCCGGCGAAATGCGCATGTCGCGCCCAGCCGCCGACAAATTGCCGAGTTCGACGACGCGAACAAAAACGGCGATGTTATCGAGATAGGCCATGCGGCTTTCGGGGCTCTCATGTGGCTGCGTATGATCAGCCTAGTATTTTCCAATTTTTTTTGAAAGTCATCGTGCACCTCAGCCCTTTCCGTTTGCGCTCCAGTCCGTAAAGTCAGTCGATCGGCAGGGACGATTTTTCATGATGGATTTCGCGATATTCTGGGATTGGCTGAGTTTCGCCGTGCGCTGGCTGCACGTCGTCACCGGCATCGCCTGGATCGGCTCGTCCTTTTATTTCGTCGCGCTCGACCTCGGCCTGCGCCAACGCCCGGGCATGCCTGCAGGCGCTTTCGGCGAGGAATGGCAGGTGCATGGCGGCGGCTTCTACCACGTGCAGAAATATCTGGTGGCACCGGCCGAAATGCCCGAGCACCTGACCTGGTTCAAGTGGGAATCCTACGCCACCTGGCTGTCAGGCTTCGCGATGCTGTGCGTGGTCTATTATGCCGGGGCGGACCTGTTCCTGATCGATCCGAATGTGCTTGCCATGTCGGTGCCTACAGGCATCTTGCTGTCGCTGGCGACGATCGGCGTCGGCTGGGTGGTCTACGATCTCCTGTGCCGTTCGCCGCTCGGCAACAGCGACACCGGCCTGATGCTGGTGCTGTATGGGGTGCTGGTATTCATGGCCTGGGGACTGACCCACCTGTTCACCGGCCGCGCCGCGTTCCTGCATCTTGGCGCCATCACCGCGACGATCATGTCGGCCAACGTCTTCATGGTCATCATCCCCAACCAGAAGATCGTCGTCGCCGACCTGATCGCCGGCCGTAAGCCCGATCCGAAATACGGCAAGATCGCCAAGCAGCGCTCGCTGCACAACAACTACCTGACGCTGCCCGTTTTGTTCCTGATGCTGTCGAACCATTATCCGCTGGCGTTCGGGACAGAGTTCAACTGGGTCATCGCCTCGCTGGTGTTCATCATCGGCGTGCTGATCCGGCACTATTTCAACACCAGGCATGCGCGCAAAGGCAATCCGACCTGGACCTGGCTGGCGGCGGCCGTGCTGTTCTTGGTCATCATCTGGCTGTCGACGGTGCCGAAGTTGCTGACCGGCGAGGCGAAGGCGTCGGCGGCGGCCCAGGTCTACGTTGCCTCGGCGCATTTCCCTGCCGTGCGCGATACGGTGCTTGGCCGCTGTTCGATGTGCCACGCCGCGGAGCCGTCCTACGAGGGCATCTACCACGCGCCGAAGGGCGTGATGCTCGACACCGATGCCGGCATCGCCGAGCACGCCGGCGAGATCTACCTGCAGGCCGGCCGCAGCCACGCCATGCCGCCCGCCAACGTCACCCAGATCACCGACAAGGAACGGGCGCTGCTGGTGGCATGGTTCGAAGGCGCAAGGAAATGACCAGCACGCTCCTGCGCGGCCGCACGCTGTCGTTTTTGCGCTGGCCCGAAACCGTCGACGACCATTCCGCCTGGCGCTACGAGCAAGATGGCGGCCTGCTGCTCCGCGATGGTAGGATCATTGCCGCCGGCGCCTATGCCGAGGTCGAGAAAAAGGCGGGCGAGGGAACAAGAAAGGTCGACCATCGGCCGCATCTGCTGCTGCCCGGGTTCATCGATGCGCACGCGCATTTTCCGCAGATGCAGGTCATCGCTTCCTTCGGCGCCGAGCTGCTCGACTGGCTGAACACCTACACTTTTCCGGAAGAGACAAAATTCGGGAACGCTCAGCATGGCCGCCGTATCGCCAGGCTGTTCCTGGATGAAGTATTGCGTCATGGCACGACGACTGTCGCCGCCTATTGCTCGGTACACAAGGAATCGGCCGAGGCGTTCTTTGCCGAGTCGCATGACCGCAACATGCTCAACATCGCCGGCAAGGTGATGATGGACCGCAACGCGCCGGACGGCGTGCTCGACACGCCGCAATCGGGTTATGACGACAGCAAGGCGCTGATCGAGGAGTGGCACGGCAAGGGGCGCCAGCACTATGCCATCACCCCGCGCTTCGCCATCACCTCGTCACCCGAGCAATTGGAAACGGCGGGCGCGCTCTGCCGCGAATATCCGCAATTGCATATGCAGACGCATCTGTCGGAAAACCACGCCGAGATCGCCTTCACGCAGCAGCTTCATCCGCAGGCGCGCGACTATACCGATGTTTATGAGCATTACGGGCTGCTCGGGCGCAGAAGCCTGTTCGGCCATTGCATCCATCTGTCGGAACGCGAGGCGGATGCGCTTTCCGATAGCGGCTCGGTGGCGGTGTTCTGCCCGACCTCCAACCTGTTTCTCGGCTCGGGCCTGTTCGATTATCAGCGCTATCGCCGCCGCGAGAAGCCGCTCCGCATCGCCGCCGCCACCGATGTCGGCGGTGGCACCAACTATTCGATGCTGCGCACCATGGACGAGGGCTACAAGGTGATCGCGCTGAATGGCGAGAAGCTCAATCCGTTTCAGTCATTCTGGCAACTGACCCGCGGCAATGCTGAGGCGCTGTCGCTTGTGGAAAAGATCGGCACTCTGGAGGAAGGCAGCGACGCCGATATCGTCGTGCTCGACGCCCGCGCCACGCCGGCGATGCGGCTGCGGGTGGAGACGGCGGACACGCTCGCCGAGGAATTGTTTCTGCTGCAGACGCTCGGCGACGACCGCGCCGTGCACGAGGTCTATGTCGCCGGTCGGGCAGCTAAGGCGGACATGGCGACCTAGCTGGTCCCGGCGTCCCGGCTTGACCGAACGGCAGCCATCGGCCAAAGCGTGCGGCGAGATTGACAGGGGAACGACATGGCCGTTGCGGACGACATCGCTCTGATCAAGAAACAGGAAGCCGCGCTTGTTTTCTCCGCCTTCGACGAGGCTGTCGCTTTCGAGATCGGCTCGGCGATCCGCGACCGGGCTTTGACCGAGAACCTGCCGATCATCATCGATATCAGAACCTTCGATCGGCCGCTGTTCTATGCGGCAATGCCCGGCTCGAACGCTTCCAATCCGGACTGGGCGCGGCGCAAGATCAACGTCGTGCGGCGATTCCTGAAAAGCACCTACCACATGGTGCTGGAGCAGCAGCGCCCCGACCGCAGCTTCAAGCCTGGCGAGGGGCTGGACATTGTCGACTACGTGCTGGCCGGCGGCGGCTTTCCCATCACTGTCAAGGGCGCCGGTGTCATCGGCGTGATCGCCGTCTCGGGCCTGCCGGAGCGTGAGGACCATGGTGTGGTCGTCGATGCGCTCTGTGCCTATTTGGGCGTGGATAACCAGGAGTTGGTCCTGCCGCCGGAAGCAACATCGTGACGTTGGCGCCGCCCCTCATCCGCCTGCCGGCACCTTCTCCCCGTCTAGCGACTGGGAGAAGGGAAGCGCTCCAACGCTGGCTACCCCCTCTCCCCGTCTCTAGACGGGGAGAGGGTAAGGGTGAGGGGCAGCGCAAACGCCGCAGAAGTTCGCAGAACGTCGGTGGCAGCTCAGTATGACCATTCTCGACCCGAAATCCTTCCTTATATCCATCTTCAACGCCGCCGTTGCCGCCGCCGATCCCCAGAGGACGATCAAGAATCATTTGCCCGCAAGGCCGAAGGGCCGCACGATCGTCATCGGTGCAGGAAAAGGCTCGGCGCAGATGGCGGCGGCTTTCGAGAAAGTGTGGGACCGGCCGATCGAAGGTTTGGTCGTCACCCGCTACGGCTATGGCGCGGCCTGCCGGCGCATCGAGATCATCGAGGCGGCGCATCCGGTGCCGGATGCCGCCGGGCTGGAAGCTTCGCGACGGCTGCTCGAAAAAGTCCAGGGACTGACTGCGGACGACCTGGTCATAGCGCTCATTTCCGGCGGTGGCTCGGCGCTGCTGCCGTCACCCGCCGAAGGTCTGACGCTGGCCGATGAGATCGCCGTCAACGAGGCGCTGCTCGCCTCCGGCGCGCCGATCGCCGCGATGAACACGATCCGTAAGCACCTTTCCACCATCAAGGGCGGCAGGCTGGCGGCCGCCGCATATCCGGCCAAGGTGGTCTCGCTGGTGGTATCAGACATTCCGGGCGACAATCCGGCTCTGGTCGCTTCTGGTCCGACCGTGCCGGACATAGGCAGCCGTGAGGACGCACTGGCGTCGATCGCTGCCTATGGCATGAAGCTGCCGGCTTCGGTCATGGCGCATATCAAGTCGCCGGCGGCCGATGCGCCACGTCCGGACGATCCGCGTTTTATCCGCAACGAGGTGCATCTGATCGCTTCGGCCGGCGTCTCGCTGGAAGCAGCAGCGGCCGAAGCGAAGCGCCGAGGTATTCAGGCCGTCATTCTCTCCGATTCCATCGAGGGCGAGGCACGCGAGGTCGGTGGCATCCACGCCGCAATCGCGCGCGAGGTGGCGACGCGCAGCCGGCCATTTGCAAAGCCGGTGCTGATCCTGTCGGGCGGCGAGACGACGGTGACCCTGCGCGCGAAAGGCAAAGGCGGCCGTAACTCGGAATTCCTGCTCGCCTTCGCCATCGGCATCACCGGCATGGCGGGCGTGCACGCACTGGCCGCCGACACCGACGGCATTGACGGTTCGGAAGACAATGCCGGCGCCTTCGCCGACGGCTCGACAGTTTCGCGGATGCGCGCGGCGGGCGTCGATGCCAAGGCCATGCTTGCCGGCAACAACGCCTGGACGGCATTCAATGCCGTAGATGACCTTTTCGTACCCGGTCCGACCGGCACAAACATCAACGATCTCCGGGCGATATTGATCAAATAGCTCAGGCCGCCATCAGCCTTTTCACCGCTCTCATATCCTGCAGGAACCGCTCGCGTTCGGCCCGCTTGTCCGCCGGCTCGCGAATGCGCAGAATGAAGGACGGGTGGATGGTGACGAAGACACGCAAGCCATCGTCGCGCTCCACTACCGCCCCGCGCATCTTCATGATCGGCACCACCTTGCCGAGCAGCGCCTGCGCTGCAGTGGCGCCGAGTGCCACCGCCAGGTTGGGCTTGATCAGATCGATCTCTTTGTCCAGCCACCAGCGGCAAGCCTGCACCTCGCCGGCATTCGGCTTGGAGTGGATGCGCCGCTTGCCGCGCGGCTCGAACTTGAAATGCTTAACCGCGTTGGTGACGTAGACTTTCAGCCGATCGACGCCGGCATCATCCAGGATCGCGTCGAACACCTTGCCGGCCGGACCGACGAAAGGCTTGCCCGCCAGGTCCTCTTGGTCGCCCGGCTGTTCGCCGACGAAGATCACCTTGGCTTTATCAGGACCCTCACCGAACACGGTCTGCGTGGCATCGCGCCATAGCGGACAGCGGCGGCAGATCTTGGCCGTTTCGCGCAGTTCAGGAATCGTCCTGGCGTCGATTTCTGTCGTGTCCGGGGACTTGCTTGCAGGCAAGCCTCTCGACTGCACCTTGGCATGGTGCGGCGTCGGGGTTGTCTGCATCCTGGCGATCATGACTAAGGCGGCCTTGTTCGCTCCTGCAATCAGACACGCAATGAGCAAAGCCCGCCGAAGGTTCCGCTGAAATTATTTCGCATGGGCCTTCACCGGCAGATGGCCGACGATGTGAAGCCCTAAACCTCGTGCAGATAGAGGTGATAATCCAGTTCGCTGACCGTGCGCGCCACGCGCAGATATTCCGACTGCTTGATCGCCACGAATGTCCGGTGCAGGTCTTCGCCCAATGCGCCCTTGAGGAAGGTCGACGCCCTTGCCGCCTCGATCGCGGCACGCCAGTCGACCGGCATCGTCGTGCGCGTGACGGCGGATTCGTAGCCATTGCCGGTGGTTTCAGGGCCGGGGTCAAGACCTTCGTCGAGACCCCTAGTGATGCCGGCCAGCACCGTTGCCGCGACTAGATAAGGGTTGGCGTCGACGCCCGATGGCCGGTGCTCGATGCGGCGGTTCTTGGCATCGCCGGCCGGCACACGCAGCGCCACCGAACGGTTGTTGACGCCCCAGGTCGGCGCCACCGGCGCATAGGATTGCGATACGAAGCGCCGCCATGAATTGGCGTGCGGCGCGAACACCAGCATCGATTCCGCCATCGTCTGGATCAGTCCGCCGAGACCGCGCAGCAGCGGAAGCGACCAGCTTTCGCCGCCGGCTTCGGCAAAGACGTTCTTGCCGGCATCATCCAGCAGCGAGACATGAAAATGCATGCCAGAGCCGGCATACTTCTCGATCGGCTTGGCCATGAAGCAAGCGGTGACACCATGACGGCGTGCCTGCGCCCGCACCAGCCGCTTGAGCATGACGAGATCGTCGGCCGCCCGCATCACGTCCTTGCGGTAATTGAGCGTCAGTTCGTACTGGCCGGGCGCATATTCCGAGATGACCGTCTCGGCCGGGATGCCTTGCACCTTGGCCGCGGCATAGATGTCGGAAAACAGCGGCTCCATGCCGTGCAGATGGTCGACGGAATAGACCTCTGTCTTGGCCGAGCGGCGGCCGTCGAGCACCGCATGCGCCGGCTGCACCTTGCCTTCGGCATCGCGCTCATTGGCGAGCAGGAAGAACTCGAGCTCGAAGGCGCCGGCCGGATGCAGGCCCTTGGCCGCGAGGATATCTACCTGGCGGGCGAGCGCCAGCCGCGGGTCGGACGACATCGGCTGGCCATCGAGATGGTACATCGCCATCAACACCTGGCCGCGCGGCGGCTGGGTGCCGAACAGCGGCACCAGCGTGCCGGGGATCGGCCACGCCCGCAGGTCGCCGTCGCCGGTCGTCCAGATCAGCCCGGTCTCGTGAACATCCTCGCCGGTGATGTCGAGGCCGAGGATCGAGATCGGCATGTGCCGGCCGCCCTCGAAGATGCTCATCAACTCATGTCGGCGCACGATCTTGCCGCGCCCCACGCCATTGGCGTCGGTCAGCACGATGTCGAACGCTTCGATCTCCGGATGGGCGTCGAGAAAGGCCTGCGCCTCGGCGGGCGTCGAGCCCGAAGGGGATGCCGTGACCAGGTTCAAACTTTGCTTGGGCGCTTGTTTCATGCTGCCAGCTTGTCTCATGCCGTAAGCTTTGCCGCAACCGCGCCGAAGGCGGTGATCAGCCGGTTCACCTGGGCGGCGCGAGTTGCCGGCGAGATCAGCATCATATTGTGGAACGGTGCGATCAGCACGCCGCGATTGACCAGCGCGACATGCATCGCCGCTTCGAGCTCCGGCGCATGCGCCCTCTCGGCTTCGCCGCCATTCCTCAGCGGGCCTGGCGCGCAGATGAACTCGACGCGGGCGCCGACCCGAGCAACATGCCAGGGCAGGCGATAGCGATCGATAACGGCAGTCAGCCCGGCGTCGAGCCGCCGCGCCAGATGGTCCATATGGCTGTAGTTCTCGTCGGTCATGACGTCTTCGAGCGTGGCACGCATCGCCGCGAATTGCAGCGGATTGGCCGACAGCGTTGTCCCCATGCCGGAATAGCCGGGCTCTTTCCGGCTGATATAAGCGGCATAGCGCGCCGCAACGCCTTCGCTCATGCCCCACACACTCGCCGGTATGCCGCCGGCAATCGGCTTGCCGAGCACGAACAGGTCCGGCTCCAGCCCGTATTTGCTTGTATAGCCGCCGGGACCGGTCGAGATCGTATGCGTCTCGTCGATTAGAAGCAGCGTGCCGGTCGCACGGGTGAGACGCCGCAAGCCGTCATGAAAGCCGGCTTCGGGCAGCACCATGCAGGAATTGGTCAGCACCGGCTCGGCGATGACGCAGGCGACATCGTTGCCCTGAAGTGCGGCCTCAAGCGCCGGCAGATCGTTGAACTCGACGATATCAGTTGCCCGCGTCAGGTCGCGGAATTCGCCGGCCAGTCCCGGTCGGTTCACCGCTTTGCCGTCGACCAGCCGGACCATCGTCTCGTCGACCGAGCCATGATAGCAGCCGTTGAAGACCAGGATCTTCTCCCGGCCGGTAACGGCACGGGCAACCCGCAGCGCGAAGCGGTTGGCGTCGGTTGCCGTCGTCGCGATCTGCCACAACGGCAGACCGAAGCGCTGTTGCAGCAGCGGGCCGATGGCGAGCGCGTCCTCGGCAGGCAGCATGTAGGTCAGACCGCGTCCGGCCTGCCGGCGGATGGCGCGGGCGACCGGCGGCGGCGAATGACCGAACATCGAGCCGGTGTCGCCGAGGCAGAAATCGTCGAGCCGGTTGCCGTCGATATCTCTGATGGCGGTGCCTTTGGCCTTATCAACGAGGATCGGGAACGGCGTCGGCCAGTCGTTCATCCAGTGCATCGGCACGCCGCCGAAGAAGCCGGGCAGGCCATTGCCGATTTTCGCCATCGATTTCGGCCGCGCCTGGCGGAAGGCTTCTGCCTCGGTCTCGCGCAACTCGGCAATCCGGGCCGGGCCGATGCCGCCGATGGAGGTCTTTGAATGGTCGATGACGTTCATGGCGGCCCTCTCCGCCGCACTTTAGACAATCGGCATCCGCCACCGCAATTGGCGGGCGGCTGCCCTGTGTTGGGTCAGCGGTCATTTGAATGGAACAGGCGCTTGACCGCGAGCCGCCTTCGGGCGCCAATGGCACTTCGGCTGGAGGGGACACGATGGTGCGGGCGATCATCTGCGCGGCAACGCTGCTGTCGTCGGTTGGTGCGGCTTTGGCATCCGGCGGCATCTGGTGTTCCGCCGAGGATGCAGCCGTCAAATTTGAGGTCGATGCCGGGGTCACCAGAGGCATGGGCGGGCCGACCTTCAATTTTCGCGGCGAGCTCGAAATTCTGGGCAGGCCAGTCGGCGACAGTCTGCGCAAGACTGTGTTCGAGGATCAGAACCTCACGCAATATTGGCTCGACAACAAGGAATTGCGGCTGCTCGTCTATCGCGAACGGCAGGTCGAAAACGCCTACGACTATGTCGAACTGGCGATCCTGACCAAGGCCAGCGACGAAGGCGTCTATGACGGCCGCTATTTGCTCTCAATCTATGATGTAACGGACGATGCCGAAAAGGATGGCAAGCCGGCTGAATTGACCGGCAAAGTATCTTGCGGAGCCGACTAACGGGCTAGGCGGAAATGTCGATGACGCCGCAATCGCCGGCGGCGCTGCCGAACGCGACGCGGCGCTCTTCCTTGTCCCACATCATCGATGTGATGGCGCCCTTGCCTGGCCGGCGCAACAGCACTTCCCTGGCGTCGGCGAAGCGCACCGCCATCACCATGCCGTCATCATACCCTATCGCCACTACATCTTGGCTCGGATGGCAGGCGACGGAGGTGACCATCGCATTGCCGCGCGTGCCGAGTTCCAGCGGCGCCTTGCCCATCGGCCCATCCTTGCCCGAAAACGGCCAGACGATCGCCGCCGGAGCGCCCGAACTCGCCAGCCATTTGCCCTTGGCGCTCCACGACAGGCTTTTGACCTTGCCGGGATAGCCGGACATCCGCATGTGCTTGCCGTCGGCGAGTTTCCAGCCATGCAGCGCGTTTTCCTGCATTGTGGTGACGACGAAGCCGCCGTCCGGCGAAAACGTGATGCCGGTGTGGGCGCCGGCCCATTCGAGCTCGACCGGCTTGCCGTCGGCGGCCGGGAAATGCAGCGTCGCGCCATTGTAGCGGGCAACGCCGAAGCGCATGCCCTTGGGCGAGAAGGCCAGCCCCTCGACCGAGCGCGGATGCGAGAATTCCCTGGTCTTGCCGTCAGCAAAACGCACATAGGCAATTTTGCCCGAAGCATACGCAACAGCGCCTTGCGGCCCGGCGGCGACGCTGGTGATCCATTTTTTGCCTGCGGTCGCCAATTCCGCAGTATTGCCGCCTGCGGTCACGGCAAAGATCTTGCCGTCCTCACCGCCGGTGATCAGCCGGTCGTTTGCGCCATCGTGAAGGGCGGCGAGCAGCCCGTCATTGGCCTGCACCGTCTTGTGGCCATGGTCGAGCCGATGGATTGTGCCGTCGGCCAGCGCGAAATGCGGCACGTCGCCAAGGAACACGGCGGCGAGGCAGTGGCCTTCGAGATCGAGCGGGGCGACTGTCGGCATGAGAGACCATTCCGTTCGAGATTTCTGCTGCCCCACCCTTAAGGGGTTGAGCTGCGGGTCTCAACCCGTGCTTCGGATCGTCGTGAGGAGAGAGCGCCAGCGTTGCGGGCGCCCCTTCTCCCACAAGGGGAGAAGGGGGAAAGGGCAGCTAAATCAAGCGGCGTGGCAGGCCTGGAAGCTTGTCTTCAGCCGCTCGGCGTCGAGTTCGCGGCCGATGAACACCAGCCGGCTCTCGTGCTTCTCGCCGTCCTTCCAGGCGCGTTGGTGGTCGCCTTCGATGATCATGTGCACGCCCTGGATGACATAGCGCTCGTCATCGCCTTTCAGCGCGATGATACCTTTCAGCCGCAGGATGTTCGGGCCTTCCATTTGGGTGACCTTCTCGATCCACGGGAAGAACTTTTTCGGGTCCATCTCGCCGCCGCGCAGCGACACCGACTGCACCGTCACATCATGGATGTCGGAAGGGTGCGCGTGATGATGGTCATGCCCGTCATGATCGTGATGATCATGGCCCTCGTGATCATGGTGATCATGATCATGATGGTCGTGATCGTCATGCGCCTCGAGGAAGTGCGGATCGTTCTCCAGCGCCCGGGACAGGTCGAACGCACCGCGATCGAGCACCTCGGACAGCGCCACGCCGGCGCGTGTGGTGCGATGGATGCGTGCCGCCGGGTTGATGGCGCGGATCGTCGCCTCCACCTTGCTCAGCTCTTCGGGGGTGACCAGGTCGGTCTTGTTGAGCACGACGACATCGGCAAAGGCGATCTGGTCCTCGGCCTCGCGGGAATCCTTGAGGCGCAGCGGCAGGTGCTTGGCGTCGACCAGCGCCACCACCGCATCGAGCCTGGTCTTGGAACGCACATCGTCGTCCATGAAGAAGGTTTGCGCTACCGGCACGGGATCGGCGAGGCCTGTGGTCTCGACGACGATGGCGTCGAAGCGGCCGGGCCTGCGCATCAGACCTTCGACGACGCGGATCAGGTCGCCGCGCACGGTGCAGCAGATGCAGCCATTGTTCATCTCGTAGATTTCCTCGTCGGATTCCACGATCAACTCGTTGTCGATGCCGATCTCGCCGAACTCATTGACGATGACGGCGTAGCGCTTGCCATGGTTTTCCGAAAGGATGCGGTTGAGCAGTGTCGTCTTGCCGGCGCCGAGATAGCCGGTAAGGACGGTAACGGGGATCTGCGTCTGTGCGTCGCTCATATTGTGCCTCGAATAGGGATTGTCGGCTCCATATAGGATGTGTGCTCGGCTTTTGCACGAGGCAAACCGATGGGCCAAAGAGGCCGGTATTGCCGAACTTTCCTCACATTGCCGAACGTTCATTGGCGCGGGCTGGCGGTGGGGCCTAGATAGGGCGAGGGGTTGTTCGCACTGAGGAGGCGCCAGATGTCCGACAAGTCCTTGCCATTAAGCCGGCGGCAGGCTCTCGGTCTTGTAGCGGTCACCACGGGCGGCATATTCCTGCCCGCCGGCGCAAGGGCCGGGCAGGTCTCGCCCTATGCCGGGCTTGCTTTGTTCGAAGCCGGTGCCGGCGTCTGCACCATGACGCCCGAGGTCACCGAAGGACCGTTCTATTTCGACCCGAAGCTCGAACGCGCCGATATCACCGAGGGCAAGAAGGGCGTCGCCCTCAATGTGCGGCTGCAAATCGTCGACGCCGCCTGCCGGCCGCTTCCCGGCGCACGCGTCGATATCTGGCATTGCGACGCCCAGGGCGCCTATTCCGGCTATCCCGGACAGGGCGACGGGCAGGATATCGACACGTCCGGCCAGAGCTTTCTGCGCGGCTGGCAGAGAAGCGATGGAAGCGGCATCGCTTCTTTCGCCACCATCTATCCCGGCTGGTATCGCGGCCGCACCACCCACATCCATTTCAAGATCTTCCCCGACGACCGCTCGGCAATGACCGGCCAGATGTTCTTCCCCGACAGCTTGAGCGAGCAGATATTCGCCACCGTCGCGCCCTATAACGATCGCCCCGGCAAACGCGATACATCGAACATGCGGGACGGCATTGCGCGGCAGGCCGGGCCGCCGTCGCAGGCAGCGCTGCGGGAAATGGCGGACGCCTATCAGGCCTTGATGGTGGTCGCGGTGAGGGCCGGTTGAGGACACCTCGTCACGTCGCCATCCAGCCGTCGCGGAAAGTCGTTTGTCATCTAACTGAAATAAACATCTGGCATTAGCCACGGCGAACACCGCGATGCTTGCCGGCAAAGCTATTTTCCGAGCCGGAATGTTTTCGATCGTCATTGCCAATCGGCGGCCTGCTTCTATGCTGTCCGCACCGGTTCGGCCGAGGAGGGATGAGCATGGCCAAGGCGGACAAGACTGCAACAATGAGCCGGCTGCATTCGGCGGCGCGGCTGGCGCGCACGGCGCTCGCCGCCCGGCTTCTGGCGCATGGCTTCTATGCCGGTCAGGACCAGATCATGCTGGCGCTCGACCGCGAGGACGGGCAGACGCCCGGCAATCTTGCCGGCCGCCTCGGCGTGCGTCCGCCGACCATCACCAAGACCATCAACCGGCTGCAGGCGCAGGGTTTTCTGGAAAAGCGGGCCTCCTCCGCCGATGCCCGCCAGGCGCATATTTTCCTCACCGACACCGGCCGCGAAATTATCCACGCCATCGAGAAATCGGTGAAGAAGACCGAAAAGCAGGCATTGAAGGGTCTCGACAAGAAGGATCAGAAATCGCTGTTCAAGCTGCTTGCCCGTGTCGAAGCGAATCTTTCGAACGGCGAAATGGTGCTCCCCGATGACGAACTGGATATCGAGGACAAGATCCTTGAATAGGTCACGCGTTCGCCGCTGACGGCCGGCGCGTCAGTGCCGACCAGCGTCCGGGTGTGACGCCGAACGCCTTCTTGAAATGCCGATTGAAATGGCTTTGGTCACTGAAGCCGGCTGCGATGGCGATTTGCGCCAGCGGCTCGTCGGCTTCGATCATCCGACGGGCTCGCTGAAGCCGGCGCATCAACAAGAACCGGTGCGGGCTGGTCGAGAAGGTGGCGCGGAAATGCCGCGACAGGGCATAACGGTCCAATCCGGTGATCGCCTCCAATTCATCCGAACGTACAATCCGCGCGACATTTTTCTCCAGATAGTCGCGCGCTAGGCTGGCGGCGCGCCACGCAGTTTTCGCAACCGGTTTCCCCGGCCGACCGGCGTGCCGGGCCAGGCTTTGCATAAGCTGCGTCATGAAATCGACGACAAACAGCTCGTCCAGTTCCTGATTCAGCGGCCCGAGCGCCGAAAGCAGCGTCGCGCGGAGATCGCGGTCTGTCACCACGGCATTCCCGACGAATGGCAGTGATCCGCCGCCGAGACAATCGAGCATCAGGGACGGCTCCAAATACAGCATTCTGTATCGCAAGCCGTCTTCTGTGCCGGCGCCGCCATCGTGCATTTCGTCGGGATGAAGGATAATGATCTGGCCAGGCAGGCTCTGATGCGTCGCGCCGCGATAGCGGAAGCTCTGTACGCCATAAAGCGTCACCCCGATTGCATAGGTGTCGTGGCGATGGAGATCGAAGGCGTTGCCGTGGAACCGGGCCTCGATGCGTTCCATGCCGGCAGTACCGGGTGCCGATACGATGCAGTTCTCGGCTGCATCCACGCACAAACGTCCAAGACCCTGAAAGGCTTCCCCGTCTAGACCGTGCGGCATCGCTTCACTCGCAGCCTCGGATTGGCCCCCTTTCGGATTGGAAACTGTCGCATGTTCGATACGAAATTTGCAATCGTGCTCAGGGACGATCTTCCCGTCTGGCAGAAGCTCAACGTCACCGCCTTTCTGACCAGCGGCATCGTCGCGCAGTTTCCCGAGCTCATCGGCGAGCCCTACCGTGACCGCGCCGGCAATATCTACAACCCGCTATCGATCCAGCCGGTCATCGTGCTTTCGGCAGACGGCCAGGCGCTCGGAACGATCCAGCGGCGGGCGCTGGAGCGTGGTGTGAGGGTTTCGCTCTATGTCGAGGAAATGTTTTCGACTGGGTACGATCTGGCCAACCGTGCCGTCTTTGCCGAATTTGCGCCGGAGGATGCCAAGGTGGTCGGCATCGCGCTTCGCGCCGAAAAGAAGCTCGTCGACAAGATCACCAAGGGTGCCCGCATGCACACCTGACTCTCCGGCCACCAGGAACAAAACTGAGCCTGTCGTCGCCTGTCGGTGTGCCAGCCTCTTTTGGCTTGCCCGCTGGCGACAATTCCCGCATTGGTGAGGGACTGCCTTGCTTCCCGTCCGGCCTGAAATTGAATGCTCCCCCAAGACAAGACGAAAGCGCGACGTCGCCGGCGGCGATCCTGTGCATGCTTTCCGTCTATGTGTTTTTCACCTTCCTCGACACCAGCAGCAAGTACCTTGTGCTGGCTGGCGTCTCGGCGCTGATCGTCGCCTGGACCCGCTTCGCGGTCCATGTCCTGCTTGTCGGCGTCTTTCTGCGCGGATGGCGTGAGCCGTTGCGTTTTCGTCCCGCCAACCTGCCGGCGCATCTCACGCGCGGTCTGCTCCTGTTCGGATCGACCATGTTCAACATTCTGGCGCTGCGGACGCTGCAGCTGGCGGAAACCACCTCGATCTACTTCTTCGGCCCGATGGTGATCACCGCGCTTGCCGGTCCGTTGCTCGGCGAATGGGCCGGCTGGCGGCGCTGGCTGGCGATCATGAGCGGCTTTGTCGGCGTCCTCATCATCACCCGGCCGGGCATCGGGGTTTTTGGCGTCGGCCATCTCTTTGCGCTCGGCTCGATGCTATCGAACAGTTTCTACGTCATCATGACGCGCCGTATGTCGGCGACGGAAACCTCGGAAAGTCTCATCCTGTTTTCGGCGCTGGCGCCGGCCGTGCTGCTGCTGCCGACACTGCCGTTTTCGCTTTCGCTGCCGCAGGATGGCTGGCACTGGTTCATATTGCTGATGCTTGGCGTCTTCGGCGCCATCGGCCATTGGCTTCTTGTGCAGGCCTATCGCCTTGCCACCACCACGGCCCTGGCTCCCTATCCCTATTCGCAGATGATCTGGATGATCATCTCCGGCCTGATCGTCTTCAACCAGTTTCCCGACCGCTGGACGCTGGTCGGTGCCACCGTCATCGTCGCCAGCGGCCTCTACATCGTCCACCGCGAGCACCGGCTTCGCTTGCACAACCGCGCGACGCTGGACGCGGAGGCGGAAGCGCTGGCAAAAAAACTTTGATTTGCTCGGGATCGATGGCATAAGAGCCGGCCTTTAAACAGTTTAAATTGCTTCGGGAGCGCAGGGCGCTGGCACAGAAGATCAAGCTTTCGACCATCGCGGATGCGCTCGGCGTGTCCACGGCCACGGTCTCGCTGGCCTTGCGCGACAGCCCGCTGGTCGCCGGCGGCACCCGCGACCGTATCAAGGAACATGCACGCGCCATCGGCTATATCTACAACCGCCGCGCCGCCAGCCTTCGCACCTCACGCTCGGGCATTGTCGGCGTCGTCGTCCACGACATCATGAACCCGTTCTTTGCCGAGATACTGCGTTCGATCGAGAGCGAACTCGACCGCAGCCGGCAGACCTTCATCCTGTCGAACCACTACGACCAACTCGAGAAACAGCGCACCTTCATCGACACGCTTCTGCAGCTCGGCGCTGACGGCGTCATCATGTCGCCAGCCATCGGCACGCCGCCCGAAGACATAATCATGGCCGAGGAGAACGGTCTCCCGGCAGTGCTGATTGCACGCACCGTCGAAGGTGCCGACGTGCCGGTGTTTCGCGGCGACGATGCCTATGGCACCGGGCTTGCTACCAATCATCTGATCTCGCTTGGCCACAAGCGCATCGCCATGATCGGCGGTACCGACCAGACGTCGACCGGCCGCGACCGTTATCAGGGATATGTCAACGCCATGGAGGCGGCAGGGCTCGAGGTCAGGCCGTCATGGCGTATCGCCGGCCCGCGCACCAAGCAGGCCGGCTTCGAGGCTGCCGGGCAGTTCTTGGCGCTGAAAGACAGGCCTACCGCGGCCTGCTGCTGGAACGACCTCGTCGCCATCGGCCTGATGAACGGCATTGCGCGCGCGGGGCTGGTGCCGGGCATCGACATCTCCGTTACCGGCTATGACGACCTCGAGGAAGCGGCGATCGCGACGCCGGCACTGACCACGGTCTGGAACGGCCAGCGCGAGGTTGGCCGCCGCGCCGCCAGCGCGCTGCTCGACAAACTCAACGGACAGACGGTGCGGCCGTCGCAGGAACTGATCAAGCCGGAACTGCATGTGCGCCAGTCGACCGGCAAACCGGTGGAACGTGCATGACAAAAACCGAACAGCAAGCTGTCGCCATTCTGGTGCCGGGCCAGTTCAACGACCATGCGGTCGGCCGCATCGACGGGGCGTTCAGCCGCGTCCGGATCGAAGGCGCCGATCCGTCGCTGGTCACCGACGACATGCGCCGTACGGTGCGCGGCATAGCCGCCTTCGGCGGCATAAGCGCCGCGTTGATGGACGCGCTGCCAAAGCTCGAGATCATCGCCAATTTCGGCGTCGGCTATGATTCTGTCGATGTCCGCCACGCCGTACAGCGCGGCATCATGGTCACCAACACCCCGGATGTGCTGACCGAAGAGGTCGCCGATACGGCGCTCGGCTTGCTGATCAACACCATCCGCGAACTGCCGCGCGCCGAGGCCTGGCTGCGCGACGGAAGTTGGCTGCGCAAAGGCAACTATCCGCTGAGCCGGCTGACCCTGCGCGGGCGCCATGTCGGTATCTTTGGCATGGGCCGCATCGGCCTCGCCATTGCCCGCCGGCTCGACGCTTTCGGGCTGCCCATCGCCTACCACAACCGGCGCCGCGTCGAAGGCCTGTCCTATGACTATCACCCGACGCTGAAAGGTCTCGCCGAGGCGGTCGACACACTGATCTCGGTGGCGCCCGGCGGGGCCGCGACGGAAAGGGCAGTCAATGCCGAAATCCTCTCGGCTCTTGGGCCGAACGGCGTCTTCGTCAATATCGGCCGGGGCAGCACGGTCGACGAGCCAGCCCTTGCCGCCGCACTTGCCAGCGGCAGCATCGCCGCTGCCGGGCTAGACGTCTTTGCCGACGAGCCGAATGTGCCAGCGGCGTTGCTTGCCGCGCCCAACACCTCGCTTTTGCCACATGTCGGCTCCGCCTCGCAGCACACCCGCCGCGCCATGGCGGACCTATGCGTCGACAATCTGGTCTCGTGGTTTTCGCAGCGCAAGGCACTGACGCCGGTGCCGGAGACGGCAAATGTCAAGGCAAGGCCGTAAGCGGGCTGCCATATCTATTAACTTCAGCTTAACCCTTCGGAATCATTCTGGTCCCTTCCTAGTGTCTGTCCGCCTGACAGCACATGACAGCAAGATGAAGCGCGCCTCCTGATCTCTTCGAACGCGGCGCGCTTGAAATGCGCGGAGAAACAGGATGAAAACGCTTCCTGCATTGATGGCGGTTGCTGTGCTGTTCGGCAGCGTCCAGCTGTTTTATGCCGGTAGCGGTGAAAGCCGTGCAGCCAGTGAGTCACCACCTTCATCCGGCAACTACCGGCTGGTAGCCCATGGTGACGAGGCGTCTTGTGCGGTCAGCCGTGGCGCCGAGATTTCGCAAGGCTTGTCGCTGTTGACGGTCGCCGCGAATTGCCGCCGGGTGTTGCCCGGTGTCGAGCAGGCGAAGTTCTGGCGAGAGCAGAATGACGGCACGGTCACATTCAGCGCCAACGGCACCGATCCAATCGTCATGTTCTCAGTCGCCGATGGCGACGGTTACGAATCCTACGCGCCGGCGCTGCCGCTGCTATCGCTGGCGTCGGCCGGCAACTGACGAGCGCTATTCTGCCGCTGCGCGCGCGCCCGATTTCGCCGCCTGATGCAGACGTACAGCGTCGCCGAAGGCGCGGAAAATCTTTGCCGAGATGTTGTCAGATTCGACCCAGTACTCTGGATGCCACTGCACGCCAACAGCGAAGGCGCGGGCGTCCTTGACCGAAACCGCCTCGACAGTGCCGTCGGCGGCGACCGCTTCGACCTGCAGCTTCGGGCCAAGCCGATCGATGGCCTGGCGATGCACCGAATTGACCAGGATGTCGCCGGCGCCGAAGACCCCGGCCAGGCAGCTGCCGGGTTTTATCGACACGCTCTGGCGGATGGCGAAGCGTTCGTCCTGATTGTCGCTTGCCGGCGCACGATGGTCGAGCGAACCGACGCGTTCCTGGATTTCGGTCGCCAGCGTGCCGCCCAGTGCCACATTCATCTCCTGGATTCCGCGGCAGATGGCGAGCAGCGGTACCCCGCGCTCCACCGCCCGGCGGATCAGTGGCAACGTCGTCGCGTCGCGGGCGGAGTCGTAAGGACCATTGGCTTCGCTGGCGTCACCGCCATAGAGCGAGGGATGAACGTTGGACTTCGAACCGGTGACCATGACGCCGTCGACGGCGGAAAGCAGTTCATCGAAGTCGAGCCGGTCGCCGAAGGACGGTACCAGCAGCGGGAACACGCCTGCACCCGAAAGCGCCGCTTCAAGATATTGCTGTGGCGCGGCATGCCAGATGTAATTGTCGAACTGGCGGACGTCGGTCGATATGGCGACGAGCGGCTGGTGCATTTGGTCCGGATCCCATGGGGTGCAACGAATTATCTGCCTGCAAAATAGGCGATCCGAAGGCGCATTTCCATGGCAAGTTTCGGCGTGTCGCGTAGGCCAGTTAATCGACCTTAGACTATAGTTGCAAGATCTGCCCCAACGCCGTGAATTTCCCCGAAATGCGCCACTCAAACCGGGCTGCCACGCTGGACTCGACTCCTTGCCTGTGTATTGTCGGGCTCGAAGCCGATCCGGGCCCCGAAGCGTCCCGAATGTCGGTCAGTTGATCCAAAAGGGAGGAACTTCATGGATCGTCGTTCGTTCATCCGCAAGGCCGGCACCACCGGTTTCGGCGCCGCGGCCGCTGCCGCGACACTTGCTGCGCCGGCCATCGCCCAGTCCAACCCGAAAGTGACCTGGCGGCTGGCGTCGTCCTTCCCGAAGTCGCTCGATACGATCTATGGTGGCGCCGAAGTGTTTTCCAAGATGCTGTCGGAGGCGACCGACGGCAACTTCCAGGTCCAGGTCTTCGCCGCCGGCGAACTCGTTCCCGGCCTGCAGGCCGCCGACGCCACCACTGCCGGCACCGTCGAGGCCTGCCATACGGTGGCATACTATTACTGGGGCAAGGACCCGACTTGGGCGCTGGGGGCGGCGGTTCCGTTTTCGCTCAACGCGCGCGGCATAAACGCCTGGCACTATCATGGCGGCGGCATCGATCTGTTCAACGAGTTCCTGGCGACGCAGGGTCTGTTCGGGCTGCCGGGCGGCAATACCGGCGTGCAGATGGGCGGCTGGTTCCGCAAGGAGATCAAAACGGTCGCCGACCTTTCCGGCCTCAAGATGCGTATCGGTGGTTTTGCCGGCAAAGTGGTGCAAAGGCTCGGCGTAGTTCCGCAGCAGATCGCCGGTGGCGACATTTATCCGGCGCTGGAAAAAGGCACGATCGACGCCGCCGAATGGGTTGGCCCCTACGACGACGAGAAGCTCGGCTTCTACAAGGTTGCGCCCTATTACTACTATCCCGGCTGGTGGGAAGGTGGACCGACCGTCCATCTGATGTTCAACAAGGCGAAATACGACGAACTTTCGCCGGCTTACAAGTCGCTGGTGCACACTGCCGCCCAAGCGGCCGACGCCAACATGCTGCAGAAATACGACTACCTCAACCCGGCGGCGGTGAAGCGGCTGGTTGCCGGCGGCGCCAAGTTGAGCCCGTTCAGCCAGGAGATCATGGCCGCCTGTTTCGAAAAGGCCAACGAAGTCTATGCCGAGATGGAAGCCTCGAACGCGCCGTTCAAGAAGATCTGGGACTCGATCAAGGCGTTCCGCAAGGAGCATTATCTCTGGGCGCAGGTGGCCGAGTACAATTACGACACCTTCATGATGGTCCAGCAGCGCAACGGCAAGCTCTAGAATATTCTGCGACGCCGAGTGGCTCCACTCGGCGTCGCAGAAAAGGGCTAAAACAAAGCGGATGTCCCGTTTGGTTTGAATGCATTCCGCTCCAGGCGTTTGATGGATCTCGTCAAAGGACCGCGAGCCACGCCCCGCGGTCCTTCCCTGTCAGCCTTCGGACGCACTGACTTCGACCAGTACTCCACCCGGCGCATGGCAATAGAACGTCGTCGACTGGATGCGGCCGCGCATTAGCTGCTGGACCTCGCCCGGTTGCAGGCCGGCATCGGCAAGCCCGGCTCGCTTTGCATGCACAAACTCCGGCTTGCCGACGAAGAAGCCAACGTGAAAGCCGTCCGGATAGCTGGCGGGCTCGCCTTTCCCCGGCTTCATCAGATTGAGGATGAAGCCATCGATGCCACGCAGAACCGCGAAGGCGTCCTTGCCGCGCACGGCGACAAATTCAAAGCCGAAATGGCTGGTGAAGAAGCGGGCAAGGCCGGCAACTTCGGTGGTGACGAGATTTATGTGGTTCAGTTTCATGATGCGTCTCCTGCCACGGGTTGAATGCGGACAGGCTTCGACCGAAGAGCGCAAACCGGCGGGACCGCTACATCCGAAAATCCGGACGTGACCCGACCGGCTCGCGAGTTTCGCCTCGCTTGCCGGCCGCGGGTTCTCCCACAAGTAATGTGGCGAACAGGCTTCCCCGAGCATCGTGCTCAGGACGGGAAGAGCCGGACTACCGAACCGGCAATGTCTTTTTCGGCGTAGTTTCTGTAACCGGTCGCCCCGCCGGTGGCAACTGGCCCGATCGATCAGCCCTGAGGCACTACCAGGACCTTGACCTCACCTGGTGCCGACGGGTTGGCAATGATCGCCACCGCCTCGTCGAGGTCGACTTGTCGGGATATCAGCCGGTCTACCTCGATCGCACCCGAGGCGATGAGATCGGCGGCCCGGCGATGGGTAAAGGGATTGAGGAAGGAGCCCAGGACCTTCAACTCGCGGAACAGCAGGTCGAACGGTTCGAACGCCGCTTTCATGCCTTGCGGCATGACGCCGACGACGACAATTGTGCCGCCCGCCTTGGCCAGCCGCATCGCTTGCTCGACGGTGTCTTTCACGCCGGCGCATTCGAACACCACGTCGACGCCGCCCGGCATCAAACCCGACCGGCCGACGATCGCGTCGGTGATGTCGGAAGCGCTGGGATCGACCGTCGCCGTTGCGCCAAGTTCCTCGGCAAGGGCGCGCCGCGAGGCCTGGCGCGTCGACAGGATGATGGTCGTCGCACCGGCGAGCTTTGCCAGTTGAACGGTGAGCAGGCCGATCACGCCGCCGCCGAGCACGGCAACCGACGAACCTGGTCTGATCGCGGCAAGGTCCACGCCATGCAGGCAGCAGCCGAGCGGCTCGCAGAACGCACCATGCGTCGGCGTCAGATCGCCTGGCAGGACGAAAGCCTGTTTCTGCGGCAGGGCAAGATATTCGGCAAAGCCGCCATCGCGATGGATGCCGATGGCACGCAGATTGCCGCAGAGGTTGACCCGGCCGGCCTGGCAATGCGCGCACCGGCCGCAGGCGATGTTGGGATCGCCGGTGACGCGGTCGCCGACGGCAAAGCCGGATACGGCAGGTCCGATCGCCTCGACGATGCCGGAGAATTCATGGCCGAGAGTCACCGGCGGCGTGCACGGGAATTCGCCATGGAAAAGATGCCGGTCGGTGCCGCAGACGCCGCACGCCTCGATCCGCACCAGCAGCTCGTCCGGTCCGGCAGTCGGTTTCTCGACCTCGCACACGGCGAGGCCGCCCACTCGCTCCAGTCGCACCGCCTTCATGGCTGCCGGGCCTTCGTCAATTGAAACTCGGTGGTTGCGACAGATCGGTTGCCGGTGCCGCCGGTTTCGCGGGCGGCTTTTCGTCGAAGCTTGGCGGCTGCGACAGGTCCTGCGCGCCGGGCGCAGCGGGTGCCGTGCTGCCACCGGCCGGCGGCGTGCCGAGCGGCGACAGGCTGGGCATCTCCGGCACCTTGATGTCGATCGTCGCTGGATCGACGACGGCGCCTTTGTAGTGCATCACCATCTGCGGGAAGGCGATGGTCAGGCCGATCATGATCACCTGGATACAGACGAACGGCACTGCGCCCCAATAGATCTGCCCGGTGGTGACGGGCGCGATCTGTTTGCCGGTGAGCCGGTCGAGATAGGGCACGCGTGCGGCGACCGAGCGCAGATAAAACAGCGCGAAGCCGAACGGTGGATGCATGAAGCTGGTCTGCATGTTAACCCCGAGCAGCACGCCGAACCAGATCAGGTCGATGCCGAGCTTGTCGGCCGCCGGCGCCAAAAGCGGCACGATGATGAAGGCGAGCTCGAAGAAATCGAGGAAGAAGGCGAGCACGAAGACGAGGATGTTGACGCCAATCAGGAAACCGACTTCACCGCCCGGCAGCGACGTCAACAGGTGCTCGACCCAGATGTGGCCATTGACGCCGTAGAAGGTCAGCGAGAACACCCGCGCGCCGATCAGGATGAACAGCACGAAGGACGACAGCCGCGTCGTTGAGGCCAGCGCCTGCTTGACCACGTCGAGCGACAGCCGCCCCTTCATCGCCGCCATCGCCAGCGCGCCGACGGCGCCCATGGCGCCGCCTTCCGTCGGCGTGGCGATGCCGAGGAAAATGGTACCCAGCACCAGGAAGATCAGCGCCAGCGGCGGGATCAGCACGATGATCACCTGCTGTGCCAACCTCGACATCAGGTTGATCTTCAGGCGCTGGTCGATGATCGCCACGACATAGATGAAGATCACGCCGATGGTGGCGCCGAGGATATCGGCATTGCCGCCATGGTTTGGCGCGAGGTAGCGATACGCGGCATAGGAAACCACCGCCGCCGCCAGCAGCGCCGCCAGCAGCGACAGCACACCGTGGCCGAGCGTGCGGGCCTCCAGCGGCAGTGCCGGCATCGACTTCGGCCGGACGATCGACATGAGCAGGATGTAGAGCATGTAGATGCCGGTCAAAATGAGCCCGGGGATCAGCGCCCCCTTGTACATATCGCCGACCGAGCGGCCGAGCTGGTCGGCCAGCACGATCAGCACCAGTGACGGCGGGATGATCTGGGCGAGCGTGCCCGATGCTGCGATGACGCCGGATGCCAGCCGCCGGTCGTAGCCGTAGCGCAGCATGATCGGCAGCGAAATCAGCCCCATGGCAATGACGGAAGCCGCCACCACGCCGGTCGTCGCGGCCAGCAGCGCGCCGACGAAAATCACGGCATAGGCCAGGCCACCACGGACCGGTCCGAACAACTGGCCGATCGTGTCGAGCAGGTCTTCGGCCATGCCGGATCGTTCGAGCACGATGCCCATGAAGGTGAAGAACGGGATCGCCAGCAGCGTGTCGTTCGACATCACCCGGCTGCCGTAGAAATTGTCCGGCAACGCGTGCAGCAACGGCCATGCAAGGTTGATCGAGCCGCCCGAATAGGGCGACAGCAGCACGCCGATGAAGAAGAACATCAGGCCGTTGGCGGCAAGCGAGAAGGCGACGGGATAGCCGATCAGCAGGAAGAAGATCAGCGAGGCGAACATGATCGGCGCCATGTTCTGGGCGATGAACTCGATCACGAGCGCACCTCTTCGACGAGCGCCTTTGCTTCTAGCTCGGCTTGCTCATGCACCGATATGAACGGAGTGGGATCGTCCATATGACCGCGCATGATGGCGATTTTCTTGATGATTTCGGAAATGCCCTGCAGCGCAAGCAGGAAAAAGCCGACCAGCAGGATCGCCTTCGCCGGCCAGATGATCAGCCCGCCGGAATTGTTCGACATCTCGCCGCTGCGATACGACAGCGACACATAGGGAACGAAATAGACCACCATCAATGTCACGAACGGCATCAGGAAGAAGACGTGACCGAAAAGGTCGATCCAGTGCTGCACGCGGCGCGAGAACATGCCGTAGACGATGTCGATGCGGATATGGTCGTTCTGCTTCAGCGTGCAGGCGGCGGCCAGCATGAAGGCGGCGCCGAACAGATACCACTGCAATTCCAGCCAGGCGTTCGAGGACATGTCGAACAGCTTGCGGATGACGGCGTTAGCGGCGCTTACCAGAATTGCGAGCAGGATCAGCCACGATACCCATTTGCCGATGAATTCGTTCAAACGGTCAATGGTTCTGGAAAGAGCGAGAAGCCCTGCCATGCATTCCTCCCTTGTGTCAGAGCGCGGCGGTTCCCTGTCCGTTGCGCCGCTGTGGACCAACGGTATGCAGTGCGTGGTTCGGCGGGTCAACACGGGCCTGCCCGCATAAACACAGTTGTGAGGTGACGACCGGCAAAAAAGCTGCCGCGTCCTTTGCATGTCCAAGGACATGCGGCTCTTTCACCAACCAAAGTCGGGTGCGGCTCAGGCGATCTTCTGTTGGTCGCGGCCGGCGCCGATCAGCACAAGCATGGCGACGAGGAACAGGTACATCCAGGCATCGCGCCATTCGAGCGGGAAATAGCCGGCCCATAGCGATTCGGCCATGCCGAAAGCGGCGGCGCCCAGTGCCGCCCGCAGCGGCGAAAGATAGCCGCCTACTGCCGTCACGAACAGGATCTTCAACCCGTAGACCAGGCCGGTGCCGAAGCTGATGTTGCCGTAGTAGAAGCCGGCGAGCACGCCGGCCAGCGCAGCGCAAAGGCCGCCGAAAAGCACCGCACGCCGAAACACCGCGCGGACATCGACACCGCACATCGCAGCAGCCTTGGGATCGTCGGAAACGGCGCGCCAACTGCGGCCGAAGCTCGAATGTGTGAAGCCCC
Source organism: Mesorhizobium sp. M0563 (assembly GCF_040321065.1). Classification (NCBI taxonomy): domain Bacteria; kingdom Pseudomonadati; phylum Pseudomonadota; class Alphaproteobacteria; order Hyphomicrobiales; family Phyllobacteriaceae; genus Mesorhizobium; species Mesorhizobium sp. M0563. The sequence goes on along the minus strand of NZ_JAMYQV010000006.1, from coordinate 26,165 downwards.
ACGCAGCCAGCGCAATGGCCGCCAGCACGGCAGCGCAATCGAGCAACTGGATCAGCGTCAACGTCGCCTTGAAGCTGGCACTCTGCGCGAAGACGATGGTCTGGGCCAGCATCGGTGGCAACCACAGATCGTGGGTGTTGGCGGCGATGCGGCTGGCTTCCGACAAGACCAGCAATATACCGAGCGTTGTCACCACGATCGCATTGGGCGAGCGGTCGGCCAAGGGTTCGAAGATGCTTCGTGACAGAACGTGGCTGATCAGCGCCGCGTAGAGAAACGCCGCAACTATGCCGAGCGCGACCGATGCAAGCAGCGTCAGCCACAGTGCCTGATAGCCGAATGCCGCGGTGAGGATCATCGTTTGCCCGCAAAAGGCGAACAGCGCGCCATAGGCAAGATTGGTGCGGTGCAGGATGCCGTTAGTCAGCACATAGCCGAAGGCAAGCAGTGCGTAGAGCGCGCCCGAATGCAGCCCGTTCAGAACCTGCTGGAAGAAATAGAGCATGCAAAATCCTCGGTGCATGGCTCCGAATAATCGGAAATCGACTTTCGCTGGGATCATGCACAAAATCAAAGTGCTACAAGCCGCGGCGCTCGCAGCCGTGAAGAGCGTTGCACTCGGAATCTAACTTGTCAAATGCGATTTATCGGTTAGATTTCATCGCATGACGGTATCCTGGACTCCGCACCGCTTCACCGGCGGCATGCTTGCGCTCGACACGGCGAACACCGTTGTGCTGCGGCACCATCCGGAGAAGACCTTCGACCGTTTCGACGATCCCGCCGAGATTGCCCGCTTTGCCGAAGCCGCCAGCGGCTTTCGCGCCGCCGAGCTCGGCGGCAGGCGGCTGGAGGCCCCGTCGCCGGACAAGATCGCGCCGGTGGTACTGTCGATCCGCGAAACCACCGATCGGCTGTTTCGCCGCGCGGTGTCGAAAGGTGCGATCGCCACCGCCGACATGCCTGAATTCCTGGAAGCCTGCGCCGACGGCCTCGCCCATGGCCGCACCGAAATCGGGACGCTTGGAAAACCGTTCGGCGACCCGGCGACGCCGATCGCCTTTGAGGCGGCATTGGCGGTCTCGGCGCTGTCGCTGCTGCGCGGCGACACCATCGCCAGGCTGAGGATTTGTCCCAACTGCAGCTGGCTGTTTGTCGACCGAAGCCGCAATTCCAGCCGCCTTTGGTGCGACATGGCGGTATGCGGCAACCGCCAGAAGGCAAACCGTCACTATCGCCGCCGGACGGCGGCGAACGAGGTCCACAATGGCGAGGTCCAGAATGGCTAGGCTGTTTTCGCGCTCGATCGTTGTCGGGGTTGCGCTGATTGTGGCTGCAGCGCTCGGCGCCTGTCGCGAGACGGGCACGGACGACAACGGCGATGGCAAATTGTTCGAGATTTCAGGCAAGATATTCGTGTTCAACTATCGCCTCGCCAGGGCGACCTACCTCGTTACGCTGCGGCCGTTGCGGCCGATGGGGGAGGGGCAGGTCGCGGTCGCCAGCTTCCAAAACCCGGCCGGCGGCGAGCCGCTGGCAGTCGAGCAGAAAATCTGGCCGAAGCTCGACAAGGTGACGCTGGAGAGTCCGGCGCTTCAATGCGTCGTCAAGGACAAGCCTTACGCGATCGCGATCAGCATCAAGGACGCTGACGGCACGATCCTCCAGAAGATCGACACCACTCTGATGTCGACGGAGGACCAGTCCGTCCTGCCCGACCGGCCGCTGGTCATCGATCAGCTTTATACGCCCAATCCGGACCTTGCCGGCCACCCGGACGGCAAGTTGCCGAACGAACCTAAGCCCGACTGTTCGAAAGGTCTCTGACGCATTTTTCGACGGCATCGGATGGCGCGGAATTTTATTGCTGTCGAAAACAGCCGACGCGCGGTTTCTTACGCCGGCGGGCGCGGCGTTGATGATTTGTTGCGGACCGCCTGGCGGCTTCGATTTTGTTTGACCTCCCCGGCAAGGGAAGAAAGACTATAGGTACTTGACTCCGACGTTGGCCGCGCACCCTCCAGGTGCGGCTTCCGCACAGGAAATGCCTGATGACGCTGCACAATGTCGCGCTCGACGACAAGTTCGACCTGGCAAAGGAGCGCATCTTCCTGTCGGGTGCCCAAGCAGTCATCCGCATGCTTCTGATGCAACGCGAGCGCGACCGCCGGGCTGGCCTGAACACCGCCGGTTTCGTCTCCGGCTATCGCGGCTCGCCGCTCGGCGGCCTCGACATGCAGCTGTGGAAGGCCCGGGACCAGCTCGCGCAGTCGGACATCGTCTTCCAGCCCGGTCTCAACGAGGAGCTCGCCGCCACCGCCTGCTGGGGCTCGCAGCAGGCCGAATTGCTGGGCGAGGGCACTCGTGACGGCGTTTTTTCGGTCTGGTACGGCAAGGGTCCGGGCGTCGACCGCTCCGGCGACGTGTTCCGTCACGCCAATCTCGCCGGCTCGTCGAAACATGGCGGCGTGCTGGCCCTGATGGGTGACGACCACATGGCCGAATCCTCGACCAACGCGCATGCCACCGAGTTCCTGTTTGTCGACACCATGGTGCCGATCCTCAATCCGGCCGGTGTCCAGGAGATCATCGACTACGGCCTCTACGGCTTTGCCATGTCGCGTTTTGCCGGCACCTGGGCGGCGATCAAATGCGTCAAGGACAACATCGAATCGACGGCCTCGGTCGATGCCGCGCTCGACCGGCTAGATATCGTCATCCCGGACTTCGACATGCCGCCCGGCGGCCTCAACATCCGTAACGAGATCGACATGCTCGGCCAGGAGGAGCGGTTGCATGAATACAAGCGCGCCGCTGCTTCGGCCTTCATCCACGCCAACGGGCTGAACCGGATCGTCTATTCAGGCGGCAGCAGCCCGAAGCTTGGCATCGTCACCATCGGCAAGAGTTATCTCGACGTTCGGCAGGCGCTCGAAGACATAGGCATCGACGAAGTGGCCGCCAATCGTATCGGTATCAGGCTGTTCAAGGTCGGCTGCCCGTGGCCGCTCGACCTGCAGCACATCGCCGACTTTGCTCGCGGCCTAGACACCATCGTTGTCGTCGAGGAGAAACGCTCGCTGATCGAGGTGCAACTGCGCGAGAACCTTTACGGCACCGCCACGCAGCCGGTCATCGTCGGCAAGAAAAACGAACGCGGCGACTGGCTGTTCCCGGCCAAGGGCGCGCTCGACCCCAACGACATTGCCATCGCACTCGGCGAGAGGATCTTGCTAACGATCGGCCCGTCGGAAGAAATTGCCGCGCGGGTGGCGAAATTGCGCCAGTTCCAGGCGATGCTGGCCGACACGTCAGACATCGCCTCGCGCACGCCCTTCTTCTGCTCCGGCTGCCCACACAATTCCTCGACCAAGGTGCCGGACGGCTCGCTCGCCGCCGCCGGAATCGGGTGTCATTTCATGGCGCTGTGGATGGACCGCAACACCGTCGGCTTCACTGCCATGGGCGGCGAGGGCGCGCAGTGGGTCGGCCAGGCGCCGTTCTCGAAGCGCGAGCACATCTTCCAGAATCTGGGCGATGGGACCTACAACCACTCGGGTGTGCTGGCGATCCGCTTCGCGCTGTCGACCGACGCCAACATCACCTACAAAATCCTCTACAATGACGCCGTCGCGATGACCGGCGGGCAGCCGCACGAGGGCGGCCTGACGGTGGACATGATCGCCAGGCAGGTGCGCGCCGAGGGCGTCGAGCGCATCGCCATCGTCACCGACGAGCCGGACAAATATACCGGCAAGGTGGAATTTCCCGCCGGCGCCACCATCCACCACCGCGACGACCTCGATCTCGTCCAGCGCGAGTTGCGTTCGGTCAAGGGCGTCTCGGTGCTGCTCTACGACCAGACCTGCGCCGCCGAGAAGCGCCGCCGCCGCAAACGCGGCACCTTCCCCGATCCCGACAAGCGCATCTTCATCAACGAGCTGGTCTGCGAAGGTTGCGGCGATTGCGGCGTGCAGTCGAATTGCGTCTCGATCCAGCCGGTCGAGACCGAATTCGGCCGCAAGCGCAAGATCGACCAGTCGAGCTGCAACAAGGACTTCTCTTGCGTCAATGGTTTCTGCCCGTCCTTCGTCACCGTCCACGGCGCCAAAATCAGGAAAGCCGAAGGCATAGCCGGCGCGGCCGACCCGCTCGCGGGGGTGCCGGCGCCGGCGCAATTTACGCTCGGTGAACAAGGCTGGGCGGCAATCATCGACGGTGTCGGCGGCACCGGCGTCGTCACCATTGGCGCAGTGCTCGGCATGGCAGCCCACCTCGAAGGCAAGGGCTGCGGCATGATCGACATGGCCGGCCTCGCACAAAAGGGCGGCTCCGTGTTCACCCATGTCCGTATTGCCCGCACGCCGGACGACATCCACGCCATTCGCGTATCGGCCGGCAAGGCCGATCTCGTGCTTGGCTGCGATCTCGTCGTTTCGGGTGCAAAGAAGGTGCTGGCCGCGGTGCGCGAAGGCTATACCATCTTCCTCGCCAACACCGCCGAGATCATGCCGGGCGAGTTCGCCCGTTCGGCCGATTTCTCGCTGCCTATCGAGCGGCTGAAGAAAGCGATAAGAACTGCCGCGGGCGACGACAAGGCGCATTTCTTCGACGCCACCCGCACCGCCACCGCGCTGTTCGGCAGTTCGCTCGGCGCCAACATGTTTATGCTCGGCTTTGCCTTCCAGCATGGCGGCTTGCCGCTGTCGGACGAGGCGGTCGAGAAGGCAATCGAGCTCAACGGCGAGGCGGTGGCGATGAATATCGCGGCATTTCGCTGGGGTCGCCGCGCCGCCCACCAGCCGGATTTCGTGCGCGGCCTTCTCACCCAGCCGGGCAAGGCCACGCAGCCTGCCGCGATTGCCGAGACGCTGGCCGACATCATTGCCCGCCGCGTCGCCTTCCTGACCGCCTATCAGAACGCCGCCTATGGCAAGCGCTATGCCGACAGACTGGCAGCGCTGCGTAAGGCCGAAACCAAGGTCGTGCCCGGTTCGACCGTGGTGACCGAAGCTGCCGCAAAGAACCTGTTCAAGCTGATGGCTATCAAGGACGAATACGAGGTGGCGCGGCTCTATACCGACGGCTCCTTTGCCGCAGATCTCGCAAAGCAGTTCCAGAGTTACGACAGGCTCGAATTCCATCTCGCACCGCCGATCATGGGCAGGCGCGGCAGTGACGGCAAGCCGAAGAAATCGAGCTTTGGTCCGTGGATGATGAACGGGTTCCGCCTGCTGGCGGCGATGAAGGGCCTGCGCGGCACCGCTTTCGACCTGTTCGGCTACAGCGCCGAGAGGCGTATGGAGCGGCAGCTTCTTGCCATCTATGAAGCCGACCTGGAGCTTGTCGCCGGCGCGCTGGCACCGGGCAAGATCGAGGCCGCTGCCGCGCTTGTCTCGGTGCCGGCGCTCATCCGCGGCTATGGCCACGTCAAGCGGGCCAGTGCCGAAAAAGCCGCCGGCGAACGCCAGCGTCTGCTCGACCGCCTTTCGACGGCGCCACTGCGGCCGCAGCTTCAAGCCGCCGAATGATTCCGCACCGTGATACGCCTTGTTTACCTGAACGGTAGTTTCCCTGTTTCCGCAGCGTCAGCGGGGGATCCCGGCAGGTCTCAAACCGCCTCTCTAAACCTTTCTTAAGGCCAATGTGACACTGCTGGGTTCCCAAGGGTTGGGATCCAGGCGTGAATCTGAAAAGACAAAACGAGATTCCGGTCGACGTTTACATTCCGTTCGTGGAAACTCTGTTTCGCGACGGCGTTACGCTTTCGATCGGCATTGTCGCGCAGACCTTCCTGATCGGCCTTGTCTGGTGGAAAAGCGGCGACCCGCTTTATCTGCTTGTCGCGATCGCGATGGTTCTCGTCGGCATCTTCCGTATGAGAAACTTCCGCAAATACAACAGCTTGCCCCCGCCGGCGACCTGGGAAGAGGCGCACAAGCGCGAGAACGACTACATCCTCTATGGCTCCTTGCACGGGCTCACGCTTGGCGCCTTCTGCCTGCTTGGCATCTATTTTGCGCGCGACAATTTCGCTGAGATCGCCTCCGTCTGCCTGACGCTGGCCACGGCCACCTCCATTGCCGGGCGCAACTATGGCTCCCCGCGCATGGTCACCATCCTGACGCTTGCCTTGACGTGGCCGATCTCGTTGGGGTTCCTTTTACGTGGCGATATCTACCACATCCTTCTCGGGCTCCTGTCCGCCCCATTCCTGTTTGCTATTCGCAAATTCGCCGACACGGTCCGCGACGTGCTTTTTGCCGCCGTCTCGGAGGAAAAAAAGGCGAACCGCATCGCACAGCGTTTCAACCGCGCCCTCAACACCATGTCGCATGGTCTTGTCATGCTCGGTCCGGACGGCCGGGTAGCGGTGGCCAATGCCGAAGCCGCGCACCTGATGTCGCTCAAATCGCCGGATGCCTTGCTCGGACGGTCGATCCACGGTCTGCTGATGCGCGGCGTTGCCGGCGGCATGCTGGCGCCGAAGGATTGCCGCTACATCGAAGCCCAACTGACGCGCGCCCTGCGCGAGGGCCGCGACCGCAAGGTTCTGGTCTCGCTCGCCAACGGCCAGCACTATGAATTTTCTGCCCGGGAAGGCAGCCAGGAACTGGGCGTCATCACTTTCGAGGATGTGACCGCCCGCGTCGAGGCGGAGGACAAGATCCGCTTCATGGCGCGCTACGACAGTCTCACCGGTCTGCCCAATCGCGCCTATTTCCATGAGCTGGTCGTGGAGGCCATGGCCTCGGGCGATCCGGATCGTCTCTGCGGGCTGGTCGTGCTCGACCTCGACGATTTCAAGAGCGTAAATGATACGCTCGGCCATCCGGTCGGTGACGGTTTGATCTACGCCGTCGCTGAGCGGCTGGCCGCGATCGCCGGGCCAGGTATCACCGTCAGCCGCTTCGGCGGCGACGAGTTCATGATCTTCTTCGAACGCATCGAAGATGAAAGCCATCTGACCGGCCAGGTTGATGAGATCTTTGTCAATCTACAGGGCGAGGTCGATGTCGCCGGCCACGGATTGCGCATCCAGGCCAGCGGAGGTGCGGCGCTCTCGCGGGTCAGGGATACCGACGTCGATGCCATGATCGTCAAGGCCGACCTTGCACTCTACAAGGCAAAGGAGCTTGGCAAGAACGGCTGGCGGCTGTTCGAGGCCTCCATGGACGCTGCCTTCCGCAGCCGCCAGCTGATGAAGGCGGATCTGCGCAGTGCGGTGGAAAACAAGGAGCTGCGAGTCGTCTACCAGCCGATCGTCGCGATGAACACGATGCGGATCGCCAGTTGCGAGGCGCTGTGCCGCTGGGATCATCCCGACCTCGGGCCGATCTCCCCCGGTATCTTCATTCCTCTTGCGGAGGAAATGGGCATCATTTCCGACATCAGCACTTTCGTCCTGCATGCGGCCTGCACGGAATGCGCCAAATGGCCGGCCCAGACCAGCGTGTCGGTCAATCTCTCGGCCAAGGATTTCCGCAATCGTGATGTCATCCAGAAGGTTCGCGATGCGCTGGCCGGTTCCGGTCTGCCGGCCGACCGCCTCGAGATCGAGGTCACCGAGACGGCGCTGCTCGATGACAAGTCGCTGACACGCCAATATATCGAGGAATTGAAGCGGCTCGGCGTTCGCATCGCGCTCGACGATTTCGGTACCGGTTATTCGAGCCTCAGCTATCTCCACAAACTGCCGCTCGACAAGATCAAGATCGATCGCTCGTTCCTGATCGACGTTACCCAGAACAGCCGGTCGCTCGAATTGCTCAAGGGCATCGTCAACCTGTCACGGCCGCTGGGACTTTCGGTTACCGTCGAAGGTGTCGAGACCTTCGAACAGCTCAAGATTCTAGCATTGCAGGTCAAGCCGGACCTGGTCCAGGGCTTTCTGTTCGGGTCGGCACTCAGCGCGTCCGGCATCGAGACGATGTCAAGCACCGTCTGGCCATTCGCCAAAGACATCCAGACCGCAAGGAAGGCGCCGCGGCGCTGATTTGCGCTGAAAACCGCGTATTTTAGTATAATTTTATTAATTGTTAACCTTAACGAGCGGTAAACGAGCTCGTACTTATTTTCATCTTTACATCTCATGACCCGTCCGTAGTGTCGGCTGGTGGCGGTAATCGCGGGGAATAGAGTTCATGTGTGCCCAGTTGAGTTCGCTCGGCCATGCGGCGAGCGCGGGCGGTGAAAATTCGTCCGAAACTATGTCTAGTTTCGCCAGGAATGTTTCGGCGATGCTGGAGCGGACGGAATACCGCCGTTGCGACAAGGGCGAGGATCTCGAGGACATCTATCGCCTGCGCTACAAGTCGTACCGTTCCAACGATATGGTTCCCGATAACGAGAACCACACCATTCACGACGAACTCGACGAGGTGCCTAACGTCTTCCGGTTCGGTGTCTACATCGACCAGGAACTCGTCAGCACACTGCGTATTCATCACGTAACGCTGTCGACGCCAAGATCGCCTTCCACCAAAGCTTTCGGTGACATCGTCATGCCGATGCTCGAGGAGGGCATGAGCTTCGTCTGCCCCAGTCGGTTCGCCTCCGACCCGGAATGGTCGCGCGTCTATCCGCAAATACCCTATCTCACGCTGCGGCTCGCCGGCATGGCATGTTTTCACTTCAACGCGCCCTATTGCCTTTCGACCATCCGCGAGGATCACGCCGGCTTCTACAAGCGGATCTACTACGCCGAGAAGATCAGTGAGCCTCGTGCCTATCCTGGCGTCTATAACAAGGTCGTGCTCTACCGTGCTGATGTTGGCGCTATTCGCGAACGGTCGCTGTCGCGCTTTCCATTCTTCCGTTCGACGCCAATGGAGCAGCGTATGTTATTCAATGCGCCCGGTGCCGGCGAACTCGCTCCGCTGACCATCCTGCCAACCGCCAAGTATTTTCGCGAAGCCGCCTGAACGAGCCCATGGAGCCTTCCGGTAGCTTCGGCGTTCTGGATAACGGCAAGGGTGCTGGTGGTAGGTCGGCACGGCCGATATCCGCCACGTATCGCTTCGACAGCCATCCGATCAAAGGAACCGATATGACCATTTCCACGCTCGCCCTCACCCCGCTTATCTCACTGATTGCAGGCGTGCTGATCCTGGTGATGCCGCGGCTGCTCAATTATATCGTCGCCCTTTATCTGATCGTTGTCGGCCTGCTCGGGCTGTTCCCGCATCTCGCCAGCTAACGACATCGGCAATAGCGGACCTGCCATCCATTGTGATTGGTATCGCCGCGCTCCGACCCGCCTCGTTTCAGGGGTTGGGTCAGTCATAGCCGCTGCGCACGTTGCGCCACATCATTGACGCAGCGATTTCAAGTTTCGCTTGAGACTGTTGGCTGCGGCGATGCGGCAATAGCGCCATTGCCCTTAACGCGGCTTTTCGCTATGTGCCTGAAAGATGTCTTCGAAGGGGTATTCCTATGGCTGAACACACGCCGACCGGTCCTGTCGAACTGGGCGCGAAGATGGACTATGCCGAGCACGACCGCACCTATGCCGGCTTCCTGATGCTGGCCAAATACGGGTCGCTGTTTTGCGCCGCAGTGCTTCTGGCCATGGCGTTCGGCTTCTTTGTGGGCGGCTTCTTCTCGGGGACCATCCTGTTCGTTCTGATCCTGGCCGTCGGCGCCTTTATTCTCCGATAACTCCTCCAATTTTTGTCGAGGACGCCGCCGGGGGCCGGCCGGCGTCTTGCGGTAACGGGTTGCGGCCGAAAGGATCATGCGGTGGGACAGACGGTTTTCATCCCTCGTGAGCTCGACGCGAACGAACCGCGCGTCGCGGCCTCGCCCGACACGGTGAAGCGGCTGGCGGCGCTGGGTTTCGACGTGGTCGTCGAAGCTGGCGCCGGCGCGGCGTCGCGCATTCCCGACGAGGAGTTTGCCAAGGCCGGCGCCGCGATCGGCAAGGCCGGCGATGTTTCCAGGGCTGATGTCGTGCTGAAGGTGCGCCGGCCGAGCGATGCCGAGCTGAAAGTCTATCGGCCGGGCACTGCCGTGATCGCCATCATGGATCCCTATGGCAACGATGCCGGCGTCGCCGCGTTGGCCAGGGCCGGTGCTACTGCTTTTTCCATGGAGTTCATGCCGCGCATCACCCGCGCCCAGTCGATGGACGTTCTATCCAGCCAGGCGAACCTCGCCGGCTATCAGGCGGTGATCGACGCGGCTGCCGAATATGACCGGGCGTTGCCGATGATGATGACGGCGGCTGGCACGGTACCGGCGGCGAAGGCCTTCATCATGGGCGTCGGCGTCGCCGGTCTGCAGGCCATCGCCACCGCGCGCCGCCTCGGCGCCGTGGTCACCGCCACCGATGTGCGCCCGGCTGCCAAGGAGCAGGTTGCTTCGCTCGGCGCAAAGTTCCTGGCGGTCGAGGACGAGGAATTCAAGGCGGCCGAGACGGCCGGCGGCTACGCCAAGGAAATGTCCAGGGAGTATCAGGCCAAGCAGGCGGCGCTGACCGCCGAGCACATCGCCAAGCAGGACATCGTCATCACCACCGCGCTGATACCGGGCCGGCCGGCGCCGAAGCTGGTTTCTGCGGCAATGGTCGCCTCGATGAAACCCGGCTCGGTGATCGTCGACCTTGCGGTCGAGCGTGGCGGCAACGTCGAGGGCGCCGTTCCGGGGCAGGTGGTGACCACCGCCAACGGGGTAAAGATCGTCGGCCATCTCAACGTTCCCGGTCGCGTCGCCGCCTCCGCCTCGCTGCTCTATGCGAGAAACCTCTATGCCTTCCTCGAGACGCTGGTTGACAAGGCGACGAAGACGCTTGCCATCAACCGCGACGACGAGCTGGTCAAGGCAACCATGCTGACCGATGCCGGCAAGGTCGTGCATCCCGCCTTCGTCAGGGCTGAGCAGGAGCCGCCAAAGGGCCAACATGTCGAACCGCCGGCCATTCCGGCCAAGACGATGGTTGCCGAGGCTTCGGCAAAGCCGGCTGCGAAGAGGCCGGCCGCTTCGAGGAAGCCCAAGACCACCGGAGGGATCGCGTGATGGATCAGACCCTGCAGAAAGCCCTCGACCAGCTCGACCAGGCCACAGCTGCCGTCCGCCTTGCGGTCCAGAACCTGGCCACCGCGCCCGGCACCGAGGCCGCTGGTGACGCCGCGCACGCGCTGTCCGGCGGCGCGATCGATCCCTTCGTCTTCCGCTTCGCCATCTTCGTGCTGGCGATCTTCGTCGGCTACTACGTCGTCTGGTCGGTCACGCCGGCGCTGCACACGCCATTAATGGCGGTCACCAACGCCATTTCCTCCGTCATCGTCGTCGGCGCGTTGCTTGCCGTCGGCATCTCGGCCTCGGGCATCGCCACCGGCTTCGGCTTTGTTGCGCTGATGCTGGTATCGGTCAACATCTTCGGCGGCTTCCTCGTCACCCAGCGCATGCTGGCCATGTACAAGAAGAAGGAAAAGTAGGCCGCTATGAACGCCAACTTCGCCTCCTTCCTCTATCTGGTCTCCGGCATCCTGTTCATCCTGGCATTGCGCGGCCTGTCGCATCCGACCACCAGCCGCCAGGGCAACATGTACGGCATGATCGGCATGGGCATCGCCATTGTCACGACGCTGGCGCTGGCCACCCCTTCCGCCGGCCGCTTTGCGCTGATCGTGCTCGGCCTCGCCATCGGCGGCTCGGTCGGTGCGGTCACGGCACGGCGCATTGCCATGACCTCGATGCCGCAGCTGGTCGCCGCCTTCCACTCGCTGGTCGGTCTTGCCGCGGTCATGGTGGCGGCCGCCGCCATCTATGCGCCGGAAAGTTTCGGCATCGGCACCGTCGCCGATATCCATGCCCAGGCGCTGATCGAGATGAGCCTCGGCGTTGCCATCGGCGCCGTCACCTTCACCGGCTCGGTCATCGCCTTCTTGAAGCTCGACGGCCGCATGTCGGGCAAGCCGATCATGATCGGCGGCCGTCACTTCATCAACGCAGCCCTGGGCATAGCGCTCATTGTGCTGATCATGCTGCTCGTCACCACCGAGTCCAAGCTGGTGTTCTGGCTGATCGTTGCCGCCTCGCTCGTGCTCGGCGTCCTTCTCATCATCCCGATCGGCGGCGCCGACATGCCGGTGGTCGTATCGATGCTCAATTCCTATTCGGGCTGGGCAGCGGCGGCACTCGGTTTCACGCTCGGCAATCTGGCGCTGATCATCACCGGCGCGCTGGTCGGCTCATCGGGCGCCATCCTGTCCTACATCATGTGCAAAGGCATGAACCGAAGCTTCATCTCGGTCATCCTCGGCGGCTTCGGCGGCGAGACATCAGCCGCTGCCGACGACGGCATCGAGCGCACCGTCAAGCAGGGCTCTGCCGAGGATGCCGCCTATCTGATGATGAATGCGCAAAAGGTCATCATCGTGCCGGGTTACGGCATGGCCGTCGCCCAGGCGCAGCACGCGCTGCGCGAAATGGCCGACAAGCTCAAGGCCAACGGCGTCGACGTCAAATACGCCATCCATCCGGTGGCCGGCCGCATGCCCGGCCACATGAATGTGCTCTTGGCGGAAGCCAACGTGCCTTACGACGAAGTGTTCGAGCTGGAGGACATCAACTCTGAGTTCGCGCAGGCCGATGTCGCCTATGTCATCGGCGCCAACGACGTCACCAATCCGTCCGCCCGCGACGACAAATCGTCGCCGATCTATGGCATGCCGATCCTCGACGTCGACAAGGCGCGCACCTGCCTGTTCGTCAAGCGCTCGCTCGGGTCCGGCTATGCCGGCATCGACAACACGCTGTTCTACAAGGACGGCACCATGATGCTGCTCGGCGACGCCAAGAAGATGACCGAGGAGATCGTCAAGGCGATTGATCACTGAAACGGCGTCGTTGCCAACTCACTGCCGGTCGTCGAAATACAGCCCTGGCTCCGCGCCGGGCTTTTTCTTGGCTGTTACCGGTTCTGAAGCTACGATAGCGACCCGTCGTCTTGTCTAACGGCGTCATCGGTGGAGGTGCTGTGCCCGACCCTGGTTCTGCCGCGTCGCCGGCCGCCGATCTGACCGCAGCAGAGAAGGTGCCGCGCAAGCGCAGCCAGGCGGTGGTGGTCGTGCACGGTATGGGCGAACAGCGGCCCATGGACACGTTGAGGGGATTTGTCCAGGCCGTTTGGAGCCACGATCCGGCCCGTGCTCCGTTCTATGCCCATGTCGCTGATCCGGCCGACCCAATGGGTGCGAAGATCAACCAGAGCTGGATCACGCCCGACAGCCGGACCAATTCGCACGAGCTTCGCCGGATCACCACACCGTATGATGTCGATGGCCGCCGCACCGATTTCTACGAGCTTTACTGGGCCGACATCACCCAGGGCACGACCCGGAGCCGCCTTGCTGCCTGGGTGACGACCCTGCTCTGGCGCAAGCCCGCCGATATTCCGCGCGATGTGCGCAAACTCTATGTCGTCACGCTTTTGGCCACCATCGTCGTCCTTGGCGCGGCGCTGGCGCTCGCAACGTCGGCCTGGCAAGGCTATATCTCCTGGACGACCGGCGTGCTTGTCACCGTCCTGGCGTCGTTCGTTATCTGGTCGGTGGACCAGTTTGGCCTGCCCTATTTCGGCGATGCCGCCGCCTATGTGCGGGCCGAAGCGGCGACGGTCGAGAAGCGCGCGCTGGTCCGCGAGCGTGGCCTCAAGCTGCTGAAGCGCCTTATGGTGGACGACGCCTACGACCGCATCGTGCTGGTCTCGCACAGCCTGGGGTCGATCATAGCCTATGATCTGTTGCAGATATTATGGGCCGATTTCAGGCCTCGAAAGCTGGAAGCCATTCGCGACAGAGCGAGGCTGAAGGCGATCCACGCCGTCGATAAGGCGATGCTGGCCACCGATGCTTCCGCCTGGCCCGACCGCCTCGATGACCTCCCCACATTCCGGCGCGGCCAATGGGAACTCTACCGGCAGCTTCGCGACAGTGACGCCGATCATCCGCTGCCGTGGAAGATCAGCGATTTCGTCACGCTCGGCAGTCCGCTGACCCACAGCGAGTTTCTGGTGACCTACAATCTTGCCGAGTTCAGGCGCGGCATCGCCGAGCGGCTGTTCTCGGCATGCCCGCCGATCGCCGACAGGGCGGCGGGCGGGACTATGCTCTATCAGGAAGGCCGCAGCCATTCGGGCAAGCCACAGCGGGCGGTGCATCATGGCGCGATGTTTGCCGCGATGCGCTGGACCAACATTTTCGACAGAGGCAATGGCTGGTTGACCGGCGACCCGATCTCCGGGCCGATGACGGAGAACTTTGGTCCGGGCGTGGAAAACATCCAGGTCGAGCTGCGCGGCTCGCTCGGCCGCGTCTTCACACACACGCTCTACTGGTCGTTGACGGCGAGCGGCGTCGAGGCCAACGCACCGTCCGGCGTGCCGCGCTCGCACCTTGCCGTGCTGCGCGATGCGGTCGATCTCGGCCGCAAGCTGGGGGACTGAGCTGTCGGTGGCGAGCAACGCACGACAATGCTGCGCCGACAGCTCAAAGCAAGGTCCGCTTCGGGGTAATCTTCGAAGCGGACCGAGTTCGCTTAGGCGCCGATCAACGATTGGTCAGGAAAATCGCTTCCTCGTCGTCGCGCTGCCTGCCGCCAAGTGCTGCAGCCGCACTGGCAATGAAAGCCCCGACGACCAGCGACAGCGCGCCAATCAGTGAGAAGGTGGCGCCTGCCTTTCTGGCGGTGTCGGCCGCCTGCTGGGCCTTGACCTTGGCCTCCTGCGCTTTGGCGATTACCGCATCGACGCGAGCGGTGGCATCGGCTTCGGACAGGCCTGTGCGGGCGGCCACCAGCCGCGACAGATAGGTCTTGTCGTCGGCCGATATTTCGCCTGCTGCGGCACTCGCGATCAGAATGCGCGATGCCTGCGCCGTTGCCGCGGCGTCGCTCTCCGGATTGGCGGCAGCGAGCCTTGCCGGATCGGCCGGGCGGAACAGCGTATCGACGAAATACGATGTGGCGTTGTCAGTCGAGGCGCCACCAGCGTTTGCAGCAGCACCTGCCGAAGCGCCCATTGCCGCGCCGGATGCCACAGTCGAAGCGGCCTGGACACCGGTACCTATCGCGGCCGAAAGCGCCGTGCCGAGCACGCCGGCGACGAGCAGCGTCGCCAGCGCCCAGGCCAGGAAGCCGTGAGCGGTATCGCGGAAGAAGACTTCATCGGTGTGGATGCCGACCCATTTGGTGCGCAGGCGTCCGGCGAGGTAGCCGCCGAGGGCCGACGACAGCCACTGCACGACGATCAGCCAGACGGCGGTGGAAACGGCGAAAGTTGTGACTGACGCACCCGAGCCGGACCATGGCGACACCATGCTAAGTCCAAGCCCGGAGCCGAGCAGCATCAAGATGAAGGTAAGCGTCGACGCAGCAAAGGCGCCGGCGACGATTGGTCCCCAGCTGACGGCGGGGGATGAGGATTCCGTCGGTGCGGAAACCTCGGTAGTCGTTAGGGTGGACGGCATGGAAGCCTCCTACCTTGCAAAAAGCAGAATCAGAATAATGATCGGAATCGGGACTCCGAGAAGCCAGAGCAAAATGCCACGTCCCATGAATGCCTCCTGCGGCGATTGTGATCAACTACAATGCCTTGAAAGACTTTCCGTTCCGGGAGATCCTCGGTGATCTTTGTTGCGGTGCAGCAGTCGGCGTCGGTGCGCCAAGATGCACCAATGCACTTCATGCCTGCAGGCTGGGTATTCTGGATGGCGGCTCAGATGTCCAGATTGGCGACCGACAGCGCGTTTTCCTGGATGAATTCGCGCCTTGGCTCAACCTCGTCGCCCATCAGTCGCGAAAACAGTGAGTCCGCGTCAGTCGCGTCATTGACCTTGACCTGTAAGAGCGAGCGCACATTCGGGTCGAGCGTCGTTTCCCAGAGCTGCTCGGCGTTCATTTCGCCAAGGCCCTTGTAGCGCTGCATGGTCAGACCCTTGCGGCCGGTGGCAAACACGGCATTGAGCAGTGCCAGCGGCCCCGAAATTGTTTCGGAGACATCCTTGCGGCGCAGCACCGGCGGCTCGCCATAGATTTCTGCCAGGCGCGGCGCATAGCGGTCGAGCTGGCGTGCGTCGGCGGAATTGATCAGCGCCAGGTCGAGATGCGCGAACTCCTTGACGCTGCGCACCGTGCGCTCGAATACATAGCCGCCGACGCCCTCGTTGGAGGTCGACATGCGGCCTGTCCAGCCGCGCTCGGTGTCCTCGGCGATAATGTCGAGACGGCGGGCAACGCGCTCGGCCATCTCGTTGGCGCGACCGAGGTCGGTGAAGATTTCGGGGTTGAGCGCGCCGGCAATCGCTGCCTGCTCCACCACGCCTCTGTTATAGCGCGTATGCAATCCGTTGATGAGTTGGCGGACAGCCAGGGCATCGTCGATGGCGCTGCGCAGATCCTGTCCGGCCCGCACCTCGCCCGTGCTGAGCGCAAGCGACGCTTCTTCCAGCCCCGAGCCGATCAGGAATTCCTCGAAGGCGGCTTCATCCTTGATATATTGCGAGCTCTTCCCTCGTGTCACCTTATAGAGCGGCGGCTGCGCGATATAGAGATGACCGCGTTCGATCAGTTCCGGCATCTGGCGGAAGAAGAAGGTCAGCAGCAAGGTGCGGATATGGGCGCCATCGACATCGGCGTCGGTCATCAGGATAATCTTGTGGTAGCGCAGCTTGTCGGCATTGAACTCGTCCTTGCCGATCGAGGTGCCGAGCGCAGTGATCAGCGTGCCGATCATGTCGGAGCCGAGCATGCGGTCGAAGCGGGCGCGCTCGACATTGAGGATCTTGCCGCGCAGCGGAAGAATGGCCTGGTTCTGGCGCGAACGGCCGCCCTTGGCCGAGCCGCCGGCGCTGTCGCCCTCGACGATGAAGATCTCGGATTTCGCCGGATCGCGCTCCTGGCAATCGGCCAGCTTGCCGGGCAGGGAGGTGACGCCGAGCGAGCTCTTGCGGGTGATGTCGCGTGCCTTGCGCGCGGCTTCACGCGCGGCAGCGGCCTGGATGACCTTCTCGATGACCGCCTTGCCCTCGGTCGGGTGCTCCTCGAGCCAGGTGCCGAGCGCCTCGTTGACGAGCCCTTCGACCACCGGGCGAACCTCGGACGACACCAGCTTGTCCTTGGTCTGCGAGGAGAATTTCGGGTCGGGAACCTTGACCGACAGCACCGCGGTCAGCCCTTCGCGGCAATCGTCGCCGATCAGCGACACTTTTTCCTTCTTGGTCAGGCCCGAGGAGTCGCCATAGCCGGTTATCTGACGTGTCAGCGCACCCCGGAAACCGGCGAGATGCGTGCCGCCGTCACGTTGCGGGATGTTGTTGGTGAAGGCCAGCACGTTCTCGTGGTAGCTGTCGTTCCACCACATGGCGACTTCGACGGTGATGCCGTCGCGCTCGGCGCGGATCGAAATCGGCTTGTCGAGCAACGGCTTCTTCGTTCGGTCGAGATATCGGACGAACTCTTCCAGCCCGCCATCATAGTGCAGTTCATGGCGCACGATGTCGGCATGGCGGGCATCGGTCAAAACGATGCGCACGCCGGAGTTCAGGAAGGCGAGCTCGCGCAGCCGGTGCTCCAGCGTACCATAGTCGAACTCGACCATGGTGAAGGTCTCGGACGACGGCAAGAACGTGATTTCGCTGCCGCTGCGCCCTTCATAGGTGCCGGGGACCTTGTCTTGTTCATAACTGCCGGTGATGCGCAGCGGCGCGTCGGCATCGCCATGCGTGAAGCTCATCTCGTAGATCTGGCCGTTGCGACGGATCTTCAGTTTCAGCCAGGCCGACAGTGCGTTGACGACCGACACGCCGACGCCGTGCAGGCCGCCCGACACCTTGTAGGAGTTCTGGTCGAACTTGCCGCCGGCATGCAGCTGCGTCATGATCACTTCGGCCGCCGAAATGCCTTCGCCGGTGTGGATATCGGTCGGAATGCCGCGGCCATTGTCGATGACCGTCACCGAGCCGTCCGGATTGAGCGTCACCGTCACCAGGTCGGCATGGCCCGCCAGTGCTTCGTCGATGGCGTTGTCGACCACCTCATAAACCATGTGGTGCAGGCCCGAGCCGTCGTCGGTGTCGCCGATATACATGCCCGGCCGCTTGCGAACGGCGTCCAAGCCCTTCAAAACCTTGATGGAATCGGCGCCGTATTCGGCTTCAACGCCGTTGGCGATGTCGGTCTGGTCGCTCATGAAAACCTGTCTGATTGGTGCCGTGTGCAGAGCGCGAAAAATCGGCGTCGAATCGCGCATTCCTAGTGTCGTAGATATAGGCGCAAAAGGCGGTTTTTCCAAGGTTTGCAGGCATTTCCGAACGGAATGACCGTCGCGTGAACCCGCTACCGGCGCCTGGCTTCGATCCTGGCCAGCCGCTCACGCAAAAACTTGATCATGAACTTGTATCGCGGCGCCAGCCGACCGGTCCGGTCGAGCTCCAGCGTCATGTCGAGTGCCTTGGAAAGGACGGCTTTCGGGTCCTTTGCGACTTGGGCGTAGTCGATATAGGCAACCACCAGGTCGCGCTGCCAGGTGGCGTTGTCCGGATCTGACTGGGCAAGTTTCTCGCGAATGGCAAGGCTGTCCTGAAGGGCTTGCCGGGCTCCCCTGACGTCGCGCTGCCTGAGGCGGAGCGTGGCGACTTCGGACAGCGTTATCGACAAGTCCCGCTGCCAGTCGGAATTGGCGGAATCGAGCTTCGCCAGCCTCTCCGCAATCGCGTAGCTGTCCAGATAGGCTTTCAGTGCGCCTTTGTGGTCGCCCTGTATCGCCAGGACGCCGGCGACCTTCTCGAGGCACACGGACAGGTCGCGCTGCCAATCGGTGTTGTTCGGGTCGCCGGCGGCGAGCGCGCTGGCTTGCGAGAGTGCCTGACGATAAGCCGAAAGTGCCGCCGGCCAATTCTGCTGGTCGCTCAGCGCGTTGCCGACCTTGGCGTTGCCGACGGACAGGTCGCGTTTCAGCTCGGTGTCGTCCGGATCGCGTTTCGCCAGTTGCTTGACGATCGCCAGGCCTTCCTTGTAGGCCGTCAGCGCCCCAGCGGCGTCGCCGCGTTCGCGCAGCAGGTCGCCTATCGTATCGTGGCTGACCGAGACGTCACGCTGCCGATCGGCGTCTCCCGGTCTGTCCGCCGCCAGCGCCAGCCGCACCTTCAGGCTCTCTTGATAGGCCGCCTGTGCGTTGTCCAGTTGACCTGCGACATGGGCAAGGTGGCCGATCTCATCATAGGTGATGGTCAGGTCGCGCTGCAGTTCGGCACGGTCGGGCTCTCCGGCAGCGAGCTGTTTCTTGATCGACAGGCTTTCCTGATAGACCTGTGCGGCGCCGGCCAGATCACCTTGCGTCGCCAGCACGTTACCGATCTTGTCGTCGGTCATGGCGAGGTCGCCGAACCACTCCAGATTGTCCGGCTCTGCCTCGGTCAGGTCCTGCAGAATGGTCTTGGCCGTTTCATAGTTTTGCAGCGCTGCCGGCAGATTGCCTTGCGCCATCCGCACGTTGCCGAGCTTGACGTGGCTGACGGCGAAGTCGCGCTTCACGTTGGGATCGGTTTCGTGGCGCGACCGCCGCTCGAGATCGGCTTGCAGCGCCTCGAAGGCGCGGCCAGCAGCATCGATGTTGCCGACCGTGGTATAGAGCTTGCCGAGCTCGTCCAGCGTGCGGATCAAGCGGTCGGCGTCGTCGAGCGACAGCACCACCTGTCCGGCTTCGCCATAAAGCGTGAGCACGGATTCATAATCCTTGATGGCTGTGGCGTAGTCGAGGTCGGCGCGCGCTGCCCCGCCGGACAAATAGCGCGTCGCGGCTTCGGAAAGCGTGCGACTGACGAAATTGGCCTTCAGCGCGTTGCGCGAGATATTGTCGATCTCGGCTGCTTCGGCAAGCTTTTTCCGCGCGGCATCGAACGCTCCCAGCGAAAGCTGCTCTTCCGCCTGCCGGCGCAACGCTGCCACTCTGAGATCGTCGGAGGAAAGCGTCTGCATTTCGCTCCGCACCTTGACGAAGGCGTCGGCTGCCTCACGCAGCCTGGCGTTCAGACTGTCCGCGGAGAGGCGGCCGGCATCGGAACTGATCAACGCGCCATAGAGCGGTGCCAGCGGCATGTCGGCGTCGCTGGCGATCTTTTCCACCTCGCCACGCATCGCGGGCGTCACCTCGGCCATGGCCAGCAACAAGCGTTCGCGCTCCGGCAGTTTCTCCTTGGCTGTCGTGGCAAAGAACAACTGCGGCAGGCCGCTCTCGACATAGGGCAATTGCCTGCCGCGCGAGAGATCGTAGACCTCCTGCTGCACGAGCGTCAGCACGGAGCGGATCTCAAGACCCTCGGTGCCGAGGTATTTCGTCAGCGCCGCGGTGAACGGCGAATTCTGGCCGGTCCCATCCGAGGCGGTCTCGCCGGGCGCCGCCGAGAAGGCAAACAGGATGTTTTCTGCCCGCCCGATGCGGCCAAGACCCGGCCGGACCTTGTCGCTGACCTCTTTTACCAGCGCCGTTGCGCCGCGGCCTTCGCCGCCCGTGGCAGCAAACGGATCGCTGCGGCAGGCATCGAGCACGATCAGTCCGACCTTGCTGGTGGCGGCGACGGCCGCGCGGATCTCCTCCAGCGGCAGGCTGGTCCCTTCCAGCGTAGCGAGCGACGACGCGTCTGCATCCACCGGCAGGAGCCGATTCTCGCCGGCGATCTCGACGCCGTGGCCGGAGAAGAACACCAGTGCCACGTCGGCGCCTTTAGCATCCTCGCGGAAATCGTCGAGCGCCCGGCGCATGCGCCGCAGGTCGCGGTTGGTTTCGAGGAAGACCTCGAAACCGAGCTTCCTCAGCACCGTTTCCATGACCTCGCCGTCATTGACGGGATTGGCGAGCGGCCGGATCAGCCGGTAGTCGTTCTCGGCGATGACCAGCGCAACGCGCCGCTCCGCCATGGCACCGGAGGCCGTCGAGAGGATCAGCAGCACAGCAAACAGAAGACGCAAATCGAACCGCCCCGGCCCGGTCATTTCCCGGAGCATTCCATCTCTTTATGGCATGAGCAAGTTATGGCATCGGCAAGCCCGGCCGTTCGCGTTGTTAGCTGGCGCGCATCGGCCTCAGCGCTTCGCTCCAGCGGGACAGCTCGTCCAGCATGGTCTTGGCTCCGCCGAGCACCTGCTCGCTGGGCAGGAAGGCGCCGGTCTCGTCGAGCAGCTTCTGGTACATCGGGAGCGCCACGCCTTCCGGAATCGGCATGACGCCGACCGCGGTCAGCAACGGTTTGACCGCCTGCGCCGCTCGTAAGCCACCGGAGACACCGCCGTAGCTGAGGATGGCGGCCGGCTTGTAGGCCATTCCCTGAGCAGGTAGTCGACCGCGTTGACGATCGCGGGGGCTGCGAAATAATTGTATTCCGGCGCTACGAAGACGAACGCGTCGGCGGCGTCGATTGCTTTCGACCAGGCTTTCGTGTGGCTGTTTTCGTATCTGCCGAGTCTAGGATGATGCGGCTCGTCCAGCACCGGCAGGTTGAAGGCGGCGATATCGGTGAGCAATGGCTCGAATTTGCCGTGTTCGCGCGCAAAACTTTCCAACCACCTTGCGAAAACGGGTCCGGCGCGGCCCGGCCGCGTGCTGCCGATGATGACGTTCAACTGGTGCTTCAAGGCAGGCTCCCGCCGGTTAGTGGCATCTGTGGTGCTGCCACCTAAGACACACAGCCGGACACAGCAAGCAGGCACTTTCCGGTGCCCCGGTCACATTCCAGAGAGCGGATGCTTCGCCTTGTCGTCCGGCCACATGGACGCTTGCCTTGCCAGCCACTACATTGAGGGGTCAGCGGAGCAAGCCATGGACAGTCAGCCCGTCCCCTTCGTCCCGCCGGCGCCGAAGCCGCGCACCGCGCCGCCTTCGACGCTGGAGATGATCCGCATTGTCTATCGCAATCCGCTCGAACTGTGGGGCGAGGCGACCTACAACGAGCCCTGGATTTCGGTGAACGGCGTCGGTGGGCCGCTGGTCATCGCCAACGATCCCGGCCTCATCCGCCATGTGCTGGTCGACAACGCCAAGAACTACAAGATGGCGACGGTGCGCCAGAAGATCCTGCGGCCGATCCTGCGCGACGGGCTGCTGACCGCCGAAGGCGAGGTGTGGCGGCGTTCGCGCAAGGCGATGGCGCCGGTATTCACGCCGCGTCACATTTTCGGCTTCGCCGAGCCGATGCTGAAACGCACGCTCGAATTCGTCACCCGTTACGAGCAAGGTGGCACGTCGGATATCGCCCACGACATGACGCTGCTCACCTTCGACATCCTGGCTGAGACGCTGTTTTCGGGCGAGATATCGGGCGAGCCGGGCAGCTTCGCCAAGGAGATCGACCGCCTGTTCGAGACGATGGGCCGGGTCGATCCGCTCGACCTTTTGCGTGCGCCCGATTGGCTGCCGCGCCTGACCCGCATCCGCGGCCGCAAGACCATGGCCTACTTCCGCAAGATCGTCACCGACACGGTGCAGATGCGCGAGGCGCGGCTGAGGCGCGCTCCGGACACGGTGCCGCAGGATTTTCTCACGCTGCTGTTGAAGGCGGAAGGACCGGGCGGGCTGACCCGGGCCGAGGTCGAGGACAACATCATCACCTTCATCGGCGCCGGCCACGAGACTACAGCCAGGGCGCTCGGCTGGACGCTCTACTGTCTCGCCGAAGCGCCATGGGAGCGCGAAAAGATCGAGCACGAGATCGATGCTGTGCTGGCGCGTGAGCCCGACCCGACGAAATGGCTCGACGCCATGCCGCTGACCCGTGCCGCCTTCGACGAGGCGCTCAGGCTCTATCCGCCGGCGCCCTCGATCAACCGCGAACCGATCGAACCCGAAACCTGGAACGGCCTCTATATACCGCGACGCGCCGCGGTGCTGGTGATGCCGTGGGTCGTCCATCGCCACAGGAAATTATGGGACCGGCCGGACGCTTTCATGCCGGAGCGCTTTCATCCGGGGAATCGCGAAAAGATCGACCGTTTCCAGTATTTGCCGTTCGGCGCCGGCCCCCGCGTCTGCATCGGTGCCAGCTTCGCCATGCAGGAGGCGATCATTGCGTTGGCGATCATGCTGTCGCGCTACCGTTTCGACACCACCGCGGAGACCCGCCCCTGGCCGGTGCAGAAGCTGACGACGCAACCGCAAGGCGGGCTGCCGATGCAAGTCACCCGGCGCGCCTCGTAAGCGGCTGAACGTCCATTCGCGCCGGTATTATGCGGCGGACTTGCGTTGGAACTGGCCCGCGGCGCGGTAGCGCCAGAGATAGCTGGGCAGGATGGTTCCGATCGACCGTGGCTGGATTCCGAGGCCGGCGAGCGTCCTGTTGTCCTTGACGGCGGCATCCGACACGACATTGTGCTGGCGCAACAGCAGGACCTGGTCCTTGGTCAACAACGGATTGGGCAGCAGCCCGAGAATTGATGCCTGGAGGTTCGCCAGCCACCACGGCATAGGCAGCAAAAACCGCTTGCGTTCGATGATAACAAGCGATTCTTGCATGCATTCCTTGAAAGTGAGCACCTGCGGCCCGCCGAGCTCATAGATATGGCCGCCCTGGACCTTGCCGTCGACCGAGTGCGCCACCGCTTCGGCGACGTCGCCGACATAGACCGGCTGGAATTTCGTCTGACCGCCGCCGATCAGCGGCAGGACTGGGGAAAAGCGGGCCATGTTGGCAAAGCGGTTGAAGAAACCGTCCTCCGGCCCGAAATTGATCGATGGCCGCAGAATCACAGCGTCCTGGACCGTCTCAAGAACGGCCTTTTCGCCAAGCGCCTTGGTGCGCGCATAGTCCGATTGTGCGTGGAGATCCGCGCCCAGAGCCGAGATGTGGGTGAGGCCGGCGCCGACGGCGCGCGCCGCTTCAGCGACAGCGCGCGCGCCGAACTCGTGGACGGCAGTGAATTTCTGCCGGCCGGCCTCATGCGCGATCGCCACCAGATTGACGACATGGTCCGCGCCTTGCACGGCGCGGTCGACCGACCAGCGCACCCGGACATTGGCCTGCACCGGCTGGATCTGCCCGACATTGCCGAGCGGCTGCAGGTGGCCGGCGAGATCGGGCCGACGGCAGGCGACCCGGATGCGGTAGCCGCGCCTGGCCAGCGCCCGCACGACATGACGACCGACAAAGCCGGAGCCGCC
Source organism: Mesorhizobium sp. M0563 (assembly GCF_040321065.1). NCBI lineage: Bacteria > Pseudomonadati > Pseudomonadota > Alphaproteobacteria > Hyphomicrobiales > Phyllobacteriaceae > Mesorhizobium > Mesorhizobium sp. M0563. The sequence goes on along the minus strand of NZ_JAMYQV010000006.1, from coordinate 2,017 downwards.
GAACACGACGACGAGCTTTGGGGTCTGCAGGATTTCGGTCATGGCTGGCTCCGGCGGGCTATCCAGATGGCTTGGTTGAAGCCGTTTCATAGTCCGTTTCGCGCCAAAGGCAAAGGGCGACCATAGGTCGCCCGGCATTGTTGAAGCATGATTTTCCGGATCCGCTCGAAACGGCAGAAAACTCCGCCGAGGCCCGGCTTTGCGGTAACTCCATTCGAAACAGGAACCTTTGTTCGGTCGGCGATTTTAGATGTATGGTTTGATTCCGAATGAAGGATATTGCCAATGACAAAACGCGTTGCGATCTTCGCTCTGGCATTAGCAGCAGGCTGCAGCATTGGCGCCTCGGCATTCGCCGGAAACCGGCATCACCACCAAGCTCAACCCGAACGTTATGTTCCCGCCAACGGCGACATCATCGAGTTCCTGTTCGGTGGCCCGCGCTACTATGACAACCACCTGTTCACGACAGCCGCCGAACCCTGCTCCTACAACAGGGTAGGACCGGACGCGAATGCGGCGAACGTCATCAACGATCATTATTGCGGGAAGTAGGCTCGCGCTGCCGGATCGGCCGGCCTCCTCAGCCGCTCATCGGACAAACGAATTTCTTCAGGACGAATAGCGCGCGGCGAATTCGGAAATGCGTTGCACCACAGCTTTCGGCGCGCTTATGCCGCGCGCCGCCGCCTTCTCCGCGGCCTCGGCCCGGGCACGCCCCGGCACATGCACGCCATAGCGCCGCCGCAACCGGTCGAGCTGGTCCTTCATCCGTTTCTCGAAGTCCGGATCGAGCAGCTTGGGCTCGACGGCGAGCACGAACAGGCCGGTCCCCGGACTGTCCTGCCCGCCGTCGAACCATGGCGCATCGAGCGACCAGTTGGCGCCCGACAGGCCGGCAGCCAGCACCTCGACCATCAGCGCGATGTTGGCGCCGCGCTGGCCGCCGAAGGCAAGCATGGCGCCTTTCATGGCGGCTGCCGGGTCCGTGGTTGGATTGCCGCTGGCGTCCAGTGCCCAGCCTTCGGGGATCTTCTTGCCGTCCTCGGCCGCCTTGCGGATGTTGACGAAGGCGGTGGCGCTCGACGACTGGTCGATGACCAGCGGCGCCCCGTCCGCGGCCGGTGCGGCAAAGGACATCGGGTTGGTGCAGTAGACCGGCTTGACCGAGCCCGAGCCGGCAAGCACGGCCGGGCCGTTGGTCGCGGCGAACGATACCAATCCCTGCGAGGCCAGCCGTCCGGTGAAATAGCCGAGCGCGCCGCACGTATAGGCATTCTTCTGCGAAAAGATGGCAACGCCGAACAGCCGCGCCGCCTTGGCGAGGTCATCGATCGTGCGGTCGAAACCGGTATGCGCCAGTCCGCCGCGGGCATCGGAGAGATAAACCGCGAGCGCTGGCCTGGTGATGACAGGATCGGCATTGCCGTCGATACGGCCGGCTTCCAGCGCTTCGAGATAATCAATGAAATGCGACAGCCCGACGGTCGATAGTCCTTCAGCCTCGGCCGCGACGATCGAGGCAGCCAGCGACTGCGCCGCCTCTTCGTTGGCGCCGGCGCCAAGTGCGGCCATCCGGCACAGCCCTGTCGCCTGGTCGAGACTGAGTTGCATGGTAGCTGCCCTGAATTCGCGACTTTAACAGCTTTAGCCTAGCTTGCTCGGGATCCGTGCCTCGAGCCGGCGGAAGCCGAACACCAGGATACCGGTGATGGACATATAGACCAACGCCAGAAGCAGCAAGGGTTCGTAGGTGACGAAGAGATCCTGGCGCACCCGCGAGGCTACGGCATAGATGTCGACCATGGTTATCGTTGCCACCAGCGGTGTTGCTTTCAGCTGGAGAACGGTTTCACCCGCCAGCGTCGGCAGCGCCCGGCTGATCGCCTGCGGGAGCCATATTCGCCCGAAGATTTTCCAACGGCTCATGCCGAAAGCGCGGGCCGCCTCGAGTTGGCCGTGCGGTACACCGGCGAAGGCGCCACGCATCACTTCACCTTCATAGCTGGCATACGAG